>CAJQQW010000024.1 GCA_905480565.1 uncultured Halioglobus sp.
GGGCAGCTGATAGGCATCGAATTTTTCGCGAGACTTGATTAGATCCACCTTGCGCTTGCCGTCCACGCGCTTTAGCAGTGCATCGATCTTTTTAAATCGGGCATACACCACGCCGTTTCGGTCACCGCGATAAAACTCAGCTTTGACGGCCACTTCGGCCCTTTCACTGTCTACAAAGGCCATGGGTATGGTGAGTTGTCCCTCGGATAGCTGTATTTCGGCTTCACCTGCGAGGTCTGTCACAGTTATTAAATTGGAAATCCACTTTGGAGGGGCGTTTCGGTTATCGATAAATGCCACGAGGGGGCGGGTATCACTCACGGTGAGCTCTGCTGTGGCGGCGAGGTCGATGGGCCGGAGAAATGCTCCTTGGGCCGAGGTGAACTTGAGCGCCGCGGACCAATAGTCGCCGTCAAAGTTTGATTGGTCGCCGTCTACCCTAAGATTAAATACGCGGAGTGTTGAATCACTGAAGTCGGCCTTAAGCTCGCTGGGTACGCCGCCGGCTATGTTGATGTCGGCATCAAGGTCGCCCTGAAAAGCCTGCTTATCAACCTCAATTGTTAGGCCGACAGAGTTAAGTTGGATGGTGCCGTCCATGTCTTCTGCACTAAAGCCGATATCTGCATCAAGGCGTGTGGTGCCGCCGGCGAAGGAGAACGCGGTCTCGGCCGGCAAGTAGTAGTTGAATGTCGACATATCAACAAGCGTTGCGTCATCAATCAACAGTTTGAAGGTGCTACTGGCGCGCCGCTGCCGTGCTTTTTCATCGGACAACAGGTCTTTGAAGCTAAGGTCGGGGTCTGGAATGATGGAATTTGACCCGCTGTAGTTGAGCTGCAACATATCGCCTCTTAGAAAAGGGTTGCTTGCACCGGTCCGCGAGGCGGTCAGAGTGTCGTAGCGAATGTCGAGCCCCATGGGAGTGTCGGCATCAGGGGGCGTGTGAATGAGGACCATGCCCTGGCCGGCGACGTCAAGTCCGCGGATTGCTACCTCAAGATTGGCAGCTGTCGCTGTGAGCTGCGTACCCGCTCTAACATGGCCATCCCGTATCGCAACGCGGCCGGTTACCTCCCCAGCGCCCGAGATATCGAGGTCTCCAAGACCTGCGGTGAAGATCTTCATAAAGTCAAAACTGTCCACGTCGAGGTCGAGCTGTGCATCGATGTAGCCATAGGGCAACATATGACGGCCCTGGTTTTCTCGGAGGAGCAGCGGGGCGAAACCCAAAGCGCCAGTGGCCGTGCCACCGCTGAAGATCTCCGTATCGGAGTTGAGATAGGCCGGACCGAGATTCAGATCGACGTTATCCACGTCCAGCCAAAAATTGCCGCGCCGGGTTTCTATATACATGTCCCCCATCGCCGAACCGCTTCCTGTGCCTTGAAGGTTGAAAATCCAGAAGCGGTGGTCGCCGCTGGCCTGCATATTGCTAAGGTGAATTTTCCAGGGGCGCTTTTTTTTCAGGGCCTGTGTCTCAACCGGAACAATGTCTCGCCCTGTAATGGGGGGAAAATAGGCTATCTGTTTGCTGTAGTCGCGATCGGGTTTGAGTCGGGGGCGCTGTCGATAATCGACGTTCTCGACTTCGATGTCTGACAGGTAAACATCCTTAAGTGCGAGAGGCAGCAGGGCGATCGAGCCTGATCCGGAGTCCGCGTAGACCTCCCACTGCTGGCTGCGGCTCTGACCGTTGGCAGCGATTCCTTCTGCGTGAACCCGAAAAGGGTAAAAGCTCCAGGCACGCTCCCAGGAAACCTGAAATTTCTCGGGACGAATTTTATTGACCAGGGTTTGCGTCACGGTGAGCTGCAAAGCGCCATTGATGATCAGCAAGTACGCAAACTGGGCGGCAACAACAAGGATCAATAGTCGCGTGATAATAATTTTTGCGGTACTCAATGTTTACCTCTCTCAGAGGTTGACTGAAGGTTTCTGAATTTCAGACTTTGCCCGGTCTCGAATCACAGGTATTTAACCCCATTGCGCCCAACTTGAACAGCTCAATTAGTGTCGTGGTAAGTGTAGGACAAATAAAAGGGCTGCTGTGAGCAGGCTTCTTCATGAATGCGAGTTACGGTATTAACGAGTTAACTCACCGAAATTGATAGAATCGGCAAATGAATACCGACACACGTCACCGAGTCTGGCTAGGCGCCTACCACCTGATATCATCTTCGAGGCGACTCGGCTGAGAGAGCGGGAGACGCGGAAGTTCAAATCTGGGTATCGCCAAGTTAATCGCCCTAGTTCGGTAGAATCAGGCAATGAATACATATAAAAGGCCGCCGATTCCCTCTAGACATCATCAGCTGCGCAGTCTGGCGCTACTATCGCTTCAATCTAAGCCACCGGGACATCGAAGCTATGGTGTCGCTTGCCGAAAACTGATGCCCGAGTCGATTCACAGCACTGAGCATTACGAGAACAATAGAGCCGAGCAGTCACACGAGGCGACCAGAGTGAGAGAGTGAGGGATGCGGAAGTTTAAATCGGTGAGGCGGGCGCAGAGAGTCGTGACTGCTCATGCCGCTGTATCTAACTTGATCAACCGCGGTAGACATAAAGTCGGTGCTCGAAATTACGGTGATCTCAGGGTCCGTGCGTTTTAAGAGTGGGGAAGGGCGGTTGCCTGAAGGGTCGACGTTAGGCTTCTGCGGTCTGGATGATTTAACTTGTCAGTACCTCTTCCGCGAATGAGCGTTCAGCCATGCCTTCATTTCCTGTTTATCTAGCGGTTAATACAATGCTCTCGCTTAGGCAGGTACTAACGCAATAACTCGGCACGGGCTACCTGAGCCATTTTCTATTTTAAGCGGCGCCGCCACTAAAATCGCACCTGTGGCGGGCAACTCATCGAGATTGCACAAACTTGCCAGACCACATTTATTAGCGCCGTGCATCAGATTGTGACAGGGAAACATCGGGTCTTGCGCAGCCGCCTGCCCCGCATCGGTCCCTACAGTTTCGGTACCTACACCAAGAATATCTCGCTCCTCGGCGAGAAACGTAATCGTAGCAGGATCCCACCCCGGACTGTGATTTCCATCTTCACGCTTGTTGAGAAATTCCTCTTGTGTCGTGCGCTTAGACCAATCGGTTCTATAGAGCACCCAGGCTCCTTTAGGGATTTGCCCGTGCTCAGCCTCCCAGTTTTTCAGAAAATCTACGCTCAGAAGAAAATCTTCATCGGCCTGACTCTCAACCGTCGCATCAATGACCACAGCAGGACCCACAAAAGTGCTGGCGGGCAGTGTATCGGTCGCATGATTCTCATGATCTTTGCCGGTTACCCAGTGAATCGGAGCATCGAAATGCGTACC
>CAJQQW010000025.1 GCA_905480565.1 uncultured Halioglobus sp.
ACCTCCCGGCATAGCCAGGGGCAAGCCGGTTGGCAGTGATGCCAATTTCAAGCTGTATGATTCCTTTGAGGATATTCAGGACAACCCCTACCGTTACGGTACCCATTACGTCACCTCATTTGCACAGTCAATCAAGGGTTTATCGCCCGGAGCGCCTGTTGAATACCGCGGTATTACCCTGGGCAGGGTGGAGAGAATCATGCTCAAGGAAAGCTTGCAGGAAAATATTGCACTCGGCAAACAAGGTGAGGGCGCCAAGATCCCTGTGCTCATCTACCTGGAACCCGGCCGCCTTGAAATGCCAGACGACGCGCAATCGATCGTTGATTTGCGTGAGTCGATTACACGCGGCGTGATTAATGGAATGCGCGCTTCGCTGGAAACCGGCAACCTGCTGACCGGCGCAAAATTTATCAATATCGATTATTACGACGAGATCGAGGCCGCCAAGGTGGGCGAGTTTGATAACTATCCCACCATCCCGACCCTGGAAACCGGGCTGGGCCAGCTTGAACAGAAGTTGACTTCGATACTCGATAAGCTCAATGCGCTGCCTCTCGATGCCACCTTTACGGAAGCAAACAACGCTATCGCGACGCTAAACAGTACGCTGGAAAACCTGAACAATCTGGTGATGGACGATGGCACACAGGGGTTACCAGCGCAGCTGGATCAAACCCTGAAAGAACTCAGTAACGTACTAGAGGGTTTTTCTTCTGGTTCTGGGGCCTACCAGAGCATCAACTCCAGTTTATTGCGTCTCAACCGCACGCTGGGCAACGTGGAATCACTGTCACGTACCCTTACCGAAAAACCCAATGCGGTTGTCTTTCCATCGCGCGCCGCCCCCGACCCTGTTCCCGAGGTTAGCAATCCATGAAATACTCTTACCTGTTATTGCTGGCACTACTTGCAGGGTGTGCCGGCCAGCCAACGGAGCCCAGCAGCTACTTGCTGCGCTCGAGCTATGAACTTCAAACGCGCACTCTTAAGCCCTCAAAAGAATTTTCTATGGGCACAGTGGAGGTCGCGTCCTACATAGACCAGCCCGGACTGGTGTTGGAAACCGACAACGGAGAGATGCATCATGCACGCCACAACCTCTGGGCGGAACCGGTGTACGAGGGCGTTCGTAACGCCCTTACGACCAGTATTTCTCACCTCAGCAACATGGACTTGCTGCCGCACAAGCTGGCGCAGACCCCTGTCGTGCTGGATATTTACATCGACCAGTTACATGGCACTCGTGAAGGCTCAGCCAAGCTAGTGGCCCTGTGGTGGCTGCGCTCAGGCGACCAGTTGGTCTCCGCACACCAGTTCTCTGAGGAAAAATCTCTTGAATCCGCCGGCTACCCCGCCCTGGTTCAGGCCGAGGAGGCGCTGTTGGAAGACCTGGCGCGAGCGATCGCGAACACACTGGTAACAAACAAAGCACCCTGATTCGCCAGCACTATCGCGGCGCGATGATGATGAGTCAGTAGCGAATCAACCGCTCTCCATTATGCTGCGATCTCTTCAGGCGCTGGCCGCAGTTGTCCTCGTCAGCTTATTGACAGCGTAACCCTCAGCACTGGCGCAAGGCGCGGTCGCCGATAGCGTATCGACAAGAGATATGATCGAAAAACAACAGGCAGCGGAAGACTGTCTCGGGAAAAGGAACCGGACAAGCTGCCTTTTGAAATTTTGATAGGACCGAGGTGGCTGCCTTCAGGAACACACTGGGTTAACCGCCCAAGGGATCTCCACAGACACAAAAAAAGCCCCGGCGGTTGCCCGACGAGGCTTTCTATTATTTAGCCCATCCGCCTAGAAGCTGCGTCCGAGATTTGCAGACAGCATCGCGACCTTACTCTTGTTGAAATTAATGCTGGCATCATTCTGCGCATAGACAACACCAACTCTGGCAACCCACTTTTCCCAACCCATAGGCTCAGGAATGGTGACCTCACTGGAGAACATATACACGTCGGCATCGTTTTTCTCGAGGAAAATGGGATTGTCTTTGTCGCCATCAAGACGCTGGTAAACCGCCTTGTTAGCCCATGAATAACTCGGGTTACTGTAGACCATTGCAACGCCCAGTTCGAACCCGTCCTGAGCCATGGCATCACCATCGAGATCGCGATCCAGGTAAGCCACGCTGGGGCGAAACACGTACTCGCCACCATTGACAACGAATTGGTAGCCCAGCTCAGCTCGATTGAGATTCCCTTCACGATCCAGCAAATCACGCTGCGCTGATGAAAGACCCAGGCTCTGGCCGCTCTGCTCATCATCGAGATCGACTTTCAGCGTCTTGACAATCAATTCGAGATCGCTGCCGAACATTTTGTCCCATGTAATCATGCCGCCGCTGGTTTTATAGTCTGTCGCCTCACGGGACTGCCCCTGCAAATACGGATCTTCCCAGACTTTCAATCCCACCAGGTCGTTACCTAACAGGCCTGCCACTTCAATATTACCGACGTTGTCGAAGTCGTGGCGCAAGCCCAGCTTCATGTTGCTGGTAAAATCGAGTGAACTCTCTATTGCGTTATTCAGCGTGACTGCGGTTTTCTCATTGGAAAACAGGTAGGACAGCGCTAATTTGAAATTGGGAATGATGATTGTCGTGTTATTGGGCGAATCATAGTTGTAGATTTTGTCGTTGCTCAGGTCAATACCGACAATTTCAGCCAGAAAATTAGACTCGACAACACCACCCGC
>CAJQQW010000026.1 GCA_905480565.1 uncultured Halioglobus sp.
ACAAATTTATCGGGGGTAAGCTCCTCGGCAATCAATTACTGGGTTATTACGCGGTAGCGAGTCACCTCGCATCCTTGCCTATTAACAAGATAACCGGTCTTCTGAACTCAGTGGCTTTTCCCGCATTTTCACGCACTCACCAGGGTGAAGGTGAGGAGGCAGTGCGTCGTTACCTGCTGAAGGCGACGCGATTGATGGCGGTGTTGGCCTTTCCTGTGTTTTTTGGAATGAGTGCCACTGCAGAGCCCCTGATTGGCGTTTTATTCGGAGACAAGTGGTTGCCTGCAGCCCCACTGCTGCAGTTGCTTGGTCTGGTCATGCCTTTCCGGCTGCTGAGCAATGTGTTCTCTCCACTCCTATGGGGCGTGGGGGCGCCGCGCACCAGTGCGTTGAACTATGCGTTTGCGGCTGTGTTAATGCCCGTCGCGTTTTTGTTCGGAGCACAGTGGGGAATCTTCGGGATAGCCTGCGCCTGGCTGTTCATGTACCCGGTGGTGTTCGTGGTGACCGCCTGGCGTACTTGCCAGCAGGTGCGTTTGCCCTTGTCAGCTTACCTAGTGGCGCTTTGGCGCCCGCTGATTGCGGGCATAGCGCTGTATATGGCGGTACTGGCTCTGCAGGGTGGGGTATCTGGCGCGCCTGGAGACTGGTTGTACCTGGGGCAGCTGGTCGTCGCTGGCGGATTAGCATGGTGCGTCTCAATTCTGGTGCTTGATCGGGCGAGCATAAAAGAAATAGTCCAGCTTGCCAGGGGTGCCAGTGATTAGACGCAGGGAAGCCCCGCAAGGGTTTGACAATCTAACTAATGCCTAGTAGTTTATAGCTCAACATGAAAACCGCCCAGGAGTCTGCACCATGAGCGAATGTCCTTTTGCCAAATTTCCCAACATGATCGATCCCAAGACCTACGAGAACGGTATGCCCTACGATACCCTCAGGGAGATTCGCGACGCCGGCCCCATACACTGGATGGAGGGTACCTATATGGATGTACCCTATTGGCTGGTTACCGGGAGAGATGAAATAGACTTTATCTCCAAAAACCCTGCGCTATTTTCCAGTGAATCCAATACGGCTCTGTCAGAAGAATTCACAGAGGAAGAGATCAGTGGTATCCACAACCACATGATCATCAATATGGACCCGCCCCGGCAGCTGAAGTACCGCAAGATTGTGCGTGCGGCGTTCACACCCCGCGCGGTTGGCTCCTACGAGGCGCGTTTTCGTCAGCACGCGCGCAATATCGTAGATCGTGTCGCCAATCGTGGTGAATGTGAATTTGTTGAGGAAGTCGCGGCAGAATTGCCGTTGCTTGCTATTCTCGAACTCTGCGGCGTCCCGCCGGAAGACCGTAAGGACTTTTTCGAGTGGACTAACGCCATGATGTTTAATCAGGACGAAGAAATGGCGGGGAGCCGTGAGGTAGCCGAAACCGCTTCTGCTAATGTTATCGCCTATGCCATGAATCTTGCCGAGAAATTCCGCGACAATCCCCAGGACAATATTCTTGGCGCACTGGTCAATGGCCACGGTGGCGTCGATGGGCTGACCGAAGAAGAGTTCACCTGGTTTTTCCTTCTGCTGATTGTTGCCGGTAACGAATCAACACGAACGATTACCAGTCACGGTATGCGTTTGTTAATGGAGAACCCTGAGCAGTTACAGTACCTGGTAGACAACCCGGATAAGATCGCAGGCGCAACTGAAGAGATGATTCGTTACAACACAGCATTCATTGTAATGCGTCGGCAGTGTTTGCAGGATACCGAGGTTGGTGGTCAATTAATCAAGAAGGGCGAGAAAATTATTCTTCACTATCACACGGTTAACCACAGCGAAGACGTGTTTGGTGAAGATGCCATGAAGTTCGATGTGCGTCGACCGGAGCGCATGCCCAATATGTACAATGAGCACCGTGCGTTTGGTGTTGGTCAGCATTTCTGTCTCGGGACTCACCTGGCAAGGCTTGAAGTGCAGATCATGTTCGAAGAGATCATTCCCCGCATGCGCAATCCCAAGCTGCAGGAAGAGGTGCGTTACACCAAATCGAATTTGGTAAATGGCATCAAAAATATGCGCATCACCTTTGATCCGGAGGTGAAGTCGACGACCGAAGCGGCTTAATTCGCCCATCCAGAAGCCCGGACAGTGACTCCTGTTGGGGCTTCTAGGTTGAATGTCTTTGATTTGTCTTTGGAGCCCGTTACATGACTGACGCCGAGCTGTGGGAACTGATCCTTATTTCACAAGCCAACGCAGCGACGTACTTTGCAATATTCCTGACGCTCGTATCCGGCTACCTGGTCGTGGCCTATAGTGTGGGATCCAGGTTGCTGGGCTCTCAAGTAAGTATTGTGAATGTTTTGTTTATAGTGAGTGTGCTCACCGTGGGTTTCGCGACCTATGCCGCGCTTAGTCGGGCGAGTTTTTTGCTGGGCTTCGTTGGTTCCGAATACACTTCGCCGTTGTCTGCGGGCATCAATTATTACCCGATAGCTGGCCTCGCCATGCTTGCGATGAAACTTATCTGTCTGGTTTTCATGTGGCAGATTAGACATCCAAAACGCCAGTCATAACGCGTGAGGTCATTTATTGATAAACGGCTATGCAGCCGTGCTTCATTAGATTTCGTCGGGTCTGCTGTCGTTCGGCAATACGCTTGACCCCTGGCCTTTCCTGCCCACAATGTCAGCCAGCTTCGCCGCCTTGGGCCGCGCTGTTGGGCGGGCAAGAGGGGTGGGGTTATATGTTCCCGTCTGAGTTAGATTGCAGCCGCAGTAGACGCAGCAGCGGTGGTAACCGGAGTGAGCCCTGCATAGAAACGACGCTACTGCAGGCCTGATAAAAATGACAATAGAAATGGGAGTTGGGACAAGGACATGGGTGCCTTACTATGTGATAGTGTGGTCTTTAGGATCGCTATCTCGGCTGCGGGTTGCAGGAATTTACGCTCAGCGCGTTTTGGCGTGTAGTGAGTGCGCAATACCTGGGTGATACCAAGGGTGTCAAAGCGTCAGTGAGAGATGTCAGGAGAAATACGATGTTGATATCAAGAGCGCAGGTTAACAATCTGTCCAAATGCTTGCTGGCAGCAGCGCTGGTCGCTACAGGTGCATCGAAGGCATTTGCCCAGTGTGGTGTTTTTCCGGACGGCAATATCGTACTGACGGTTTCCGAAGGAGGCAGCGTGACTTCCGCCTCTGGCGACTTCGATTGCGCCGAGGGGCAGGCGTGTGACTACACGGTGTCAGGACAGGCCTTCAACGAGACCTTCACCGTCAATGCGGCGCCGGGATATTTCTTCCTGGGCTGGAAGGGGGACAGTGCCGCCTCCCTGTGCCAGAACGGCGGCAGCCCCTGTGCGGTCAGCCTGCCCACCGCCTGGCCGGACGTGGAGCCGATATATACTCTGGAACCTATCTTCGAGGTGGATTACACCTGGGCGCCGGTGAGCCGGGCTATCGATAATATCCAGCTCGCCGATTCTGATACTCAGGCGATTAATCAAAACGTTTCTATTGAACTCGAGCATTACGACAACCCGGATTACAGTTGCGGCCTCTCCGGCAACCACAGCTTTACCGTGGTGGGGCCTTATAACGGCCAGAATATAAGTGCGCCCCTGTGGGTTTACCTGCACGGTGGCGGCGCCGGTTACTACGATGCAGGGCAGGTCTACCGGACGCAGATTGGTCTGGACGAGAACTCCTTTAACCACGAAGAGAGCTTTACCGCGCTTAGGGCGGCAGACCCGGATCACCCTTTGGCCGGCAATCCCCAGCAGGATACGACTTTTATCCGCAGGATCCAGGAACGCTACCGAATGCTGGTGGTGGGCTACTGTGACCACGACAACTATTCCGGCATGGATACTCCGTACCCGAATAACCCGGCGGGTGGCAGCGTTGACGGTTTGCAGGCAGCGATGGCGGCCATTGAGTATGTGGCGACCAACTACAGCACGACGGACATTTTTGTCCATGGCACCGATGCCGGTTCCCTAGGCGCCTGGTCCGTGGGGCAGGCCTTCCACCAGTCGGGTACCACGCTGACCGGCCTGATCATGGATTCGGGCATCGTTACGCCCCGATACGACCAGATACTCTCCGAATTTACCGGTGACGCGGGCTTCCCTTACGGCGCAGGGTTCGATCAGCAGGGCTTGATCGACAAGATTGG
>CAJQQW010000027.1 GCA_905480565.1 uncultured Halioglobus sp.
TTTCTGATCACCCTACACAAGCCCCTGGAGGGTAAGCCTGAACTTCACGTGTTCGCGGTCGATGACCTGCTAGCTCTGAAGCATGCACACCTTCCTGCATGGTTACCTGACGAGCTCGATATTCCGAAAAACGCTGGATGAGTCGCGACCACCGACCCTGGGGCCCGGTGGTCCCAGCGGAGGTTTTGTGGAATGACCAAGGCGAGCCGTTATCAACCGTTTATAACGACCGCTACTTTAACCAGGGTAACGGCGCAGGTGAAAGTCGACATGTGTTTCTCCGCGGTAACGGACTTCCGCAGCGCTGGCAAACACACCCGTTTGCAAACTTTTGCATTGCAGAGACGGGCTTCGGTACTGGACTCAATTTTCTGCTGACCTGGCAGGCATGGCGCGACAGCCCCTCGCAACCCGACCTCCACTATATCGCCTTCGAAAAACACCCCCTCGCGAAGCAAGATCTTGAACGCGCCCTCTCACTCTGGCCAGCACTCAGACCTCTGGCATCTGAACTACTCGATGCTTATCCCGGACTGCTCCCGGGTGAGCACCGATTGCTACTCGAAGGCGGCAGGTTAAAGCTCGACCTATGGTGGACGGATGCCGATAAGGCCCTTGCAGATATCGCCTCAAATGGCGAGCGCTGGGTCGACGCCTGGTACCTCGATGGGTTTGCCCCGGCACGCAATCAGAGCATGTGGAATACCGCGCTGTATCAATACGCCGCCGCATTGAGCCGCAATAACGCGACGCTGGCCACCTTCACGGTGGCAGGAACAGTGCGCCGCGGACTAGGGGAGGCCGGCTTCGAGGTCGCAAAACATCCCGGCTTTGGCCGCAAGCGGGAATGCCTGCAAGCGGTGTTGGGAAATAGACACTCCGGCGCGCCTGATGTGACTGAACCGTATTGGGATCTGCGCAAGGCACACCATGCGTGTCCTGAATCCGCAATAGTACTCGGAGGTGGGCTGGCGGGCTGCGCGATCGCGGCCGCACTCGCTCGTCGAGGGGTGTTAGTGACTTTGGTCGAGCAAGGCAAACTGGCGGCGTGTGGTTCTGGGATTGATAGAGGCGTGCTTTATACAAGACTTTCCAAAGAGCATTCATCGCTTGCGGATTTCGCGTCACAAAGCTTTCGCTTTGCCAGCCTTTACTATCGAGATCTATTTTCTGAAGGTCTACTCAAAGATCAGGTAGATGGTGAACTGTGCGGTTGTTTCCAGCAAATTGATCACACGGAAAACACCGATGCACTCGCAGCAGTAATGAGCGGGCTTGAGGACTTTGCGCAGGTGCTGCCGGCAGGCGATGCTTCCCAACGAATTGGAATAGTACAAGACCATGCTGGCTACTGGTTCCCTGAGTCCGGCTGGCTCAGTCCCGAGGCTGTTTGCGCTGCCGTAACTTCACACCCAAATATAGTTGTTCTTGAACATTGTGGCGACGTCGCTTTGCGAAGGGAGGGTCTCCATTGGGACGCACACGTCGGCGGTGTCAGTCTCGCAACTGGTCAATGCGCAATTGTCGCAGCAGGATACGCCGGCAAGACCCTGCAGCAGCTAGACTGGCTGCCGGCCCAACGTATACGCGGGCAGATAACACGTCTCCCTGCCTCGCCTGATTGCTCGGGGTTAAAGGCTGTACTATGTCATGAGGGATACATGACCCCCGCCCGGGGCCAACACCACATCATAGGAGCCACCTATGACATCGGGGATACGGAACCCGCCTGCCGTGCGAAAGATCATCGTCATAACCTGAATCGTCTTGCTAAGGCGGTTCCGCAGTGGCATACCTACCTCGCTAGCATTGATGAACGGGAGCTCAATGGCTACGTCGGATTTCGATATGCGAGCCCCGACTACCTGCCGATGGTAGGACCAGTGCCCGACCTGGCGCAATTCATCGAACAATTTTCCAGCTTGCGTAAAAATGCGAAATCAATGCCTTCTCGCAAAGGGCCCTATCAGCCAGGCCTGTACCTCACCACCGCGCACGGCTCCCGGGGCCTCGTGTCTACCCCACTAGCGTCAGAAATACTGGCAAGCCAGATCTGCAACGAGCCTTTGCCCGTCAATCGCGCCCTGGCTCGCGCACTATCACCCGCCCGGTTTATAATCCGGGATCTTTCCCGCAACCGTATCTGAACCATGCTGCTACGCTCGCTAATGATCCTTATAGTATTTGCACCTGCCACTGCGTGGCCCGCAGATTGGTATACGGCCACAGTGACGGAGCGCAAGCCACAGTCAAGAGAGCTTTTTGTGCAAGGCCTTGAAATTCTCGATGATCAACTCTATGTGAGCACGGGGAACTATGGAAAATCGCGGCTTCTGCGTTATCACTTCGAAGACGGATCGCTGGACGTCAGCCGCAACCTGGCAAGAAACTTGTTCGGCGAAGGACTGACCGTCCTTGGAGACAAGATTTACCAACTGACCTGGCGCGAGGGCCAGATGTTGATCTACCGCAAGTCGGATCTCGCGCTACTTGAAAGCAAACCACTTCCTGGCGAGGGCTGGGGCCTCACAAACAATGGCGAGCAACTCATCTACAGCGATGGCTCTGCCATACTGCGCTTCCTCGAACCGAGTAACGCCAAGGTGGTGCGCAGCGTAAAGGTAACTCTGCAAGGACGCCCAATTCGCTTTCTAAACGAGCTGGAGTGGATCGATGGCTCCATATGGGCAAACGTCTGGCGGAGCAACGAAATTATCATCATCGAACCCGACAGCGGGGTCGTGACAGGTATTATCGACCTGGGAGGGCTATTACCTGCGGGAGAGCGTCGCGCCGGAACAGATGTGCTCAATGGTATAGCTCGCAACCCCGACGACGGGGGCATCTGGGTCACAGGCAAACGCTGGCCGTGGCTGTACAGGATCAACCTGGAGCCCCGCAAGGCATCGCCTGATATTCCCTGAAAGCGAGCCGCATGACACGTTTGAGTGAAATCACTGCAACTGAGATAAATAATTGTCAAATTGGGTAGAATAGCAACCCGGTTAAAGACACCCACTACGAGTATAACGATGACCATTAGCGGCACACCGTCCAGCACGTCTCACCCTGCCTTCGAGGCTGTCCGTCAGCAGGAGATAGCCTCTCTGAATATTCGCGTTGAACAGTATGAGCATCGTAAAACCGGGGCTATTCACTATCACCTGGCGGCAGACAATACCGAAAACGTGTTTCTCGTTGCGCTGCGCACCGTCCCGGAAGATTCAACGGGTGTTGCGCACATACTTGAGCACACCGCCCTGTGCGGCAGCGAGCGTTACCCGGTAAGAGATCCTTTTTTTATGATGTTGCGCAGATCACTCAATACGTTCATGAACGCATTCACCAGCTCCGACTGGACCGCCTACCCGTTCGCAAGCCAGAATCAGAAAGACTTCTATAATCTGTTGAATGTCTATCTGGACGCCGTGTTCTTCTCCCGCCTGGATCCACTGGATTTCGCTCAGGAGGGTCACAGAGTAGAGTTCGCGGAGCCCGGCGACGCAAACAGCGATCTCGTAT
>CAJQQW010000028.1 GCA_905480565.1 uncultured Halioglobus sp.
CTCGCCGGTGACGTTCGACACAATGTGCATGACATGGGAATAACGCTCCACTGTCATTTTATCGCTCAACACCACCGAGCCTGTCTCAGCAATGCGACCCACATCGTTGCGACCCAAATCGATTAACATCAGGTGTTCAGCGATTTCCTTCGGATCTCCCAGCAGCTCCTCTTCCAGCGCCCGATCTTCTTCCTCCGTGTGCCCCCGGCGCCGGGTGCCGGCGATGGGCCTTACGGTCACCTCACCCTGCTCGAGGCGAGCAAGAATCTCCGGGGAGGATCCGACGACATGAAAATCATCAAGATTCAGGAAAAACATATAAGGCGACGGGTTGAGGTTACGCAAGGCGCGATAAAGATTGAGCGGCGGAGCGGCGAACGGAATACTCATGCGCTGGGAAGGCACCACCTGCATCACGTCTCCCGCTAACACATACTCCTTGATCCGCTCTACGCTTGTCTCATACATCGCCTGGGTAAAATCCGACACCGCACTCTTTTCCAGCTCGGCACTGCCTGCGGCCGCGAGGTACAGATCAGGCAGGGGTGGCACCGGTTGTCGCAGTTTCAACACCAGCTCGTCCAGACGGGCCCTCGCGCAGGACAACGCATCCCGATGTGCCGGATCTGCGTTAACGACAAGACGAATCGTTCCCGCGAGGTTGTCAAAAACCAGCACTTCCTCCGACACCAACAAAAGAATATCCGGGTTACCCAGGCGATCCTCAGGCGTGCCAGGCTGCAGCCGGGGTTCTACGTAGCGCACCGTGTCATAACCAAAGTAACCCACGAGGCCACCGTGAAACACAGGCAACTCCTCACGAGGGGCACATCGAAAACGCTGCTGAAACTCCTCGGCGAAGAGGAGAGGATCATCGACGTCCTCGACCTGACTCAGTTCACCATCAACCCAGATTTCTACCCGATGACCAAAGGCTTTAAATACCGTACGACAGGGCATGCCGATGATCGAGTATCGGCCCCATTTCTCACCACCCTGCACCGACTCAAGAAAAAAAGAGTAGGCCCCTTCGGCTAGCTTCAGATAGGCACTAAGCGGGGTCTCAAGGTCGGCTAACACTTCAGTGCTGACCGGGATGCGATTGTAGTCCTGCGCCGCGAGCGCAGCAAAATCCTGCTGATTCATGGGGTGTCCTCGGAGATTAGGGTTGCGTTTTCAGGTCGTGCGAAAGCCCGGGCTACCATCGCCAGCGGGTGACCTCGCGCATCGACAGCAGGCCGACGCGATGACGCATAGCTGTTTTCACAGCGTTCTCCAGGGTAAAGGAGCCATTATTGTACAGAACAGTCGCACGATCGCAATCGGGTTAGAACGGCAGCCGTTTGCATGGCAATGATACCGCCGGTAAGTAATGCCGCAGAGGTAACCCACGAACGGGCGCAATTTCCCTCCCTGTCTCGGCCAGCGGTCCGAGGGGTGGCTAGACCGTCACTCCAGCGAGGGCTGAGCGCATCTCGTCAATCACAGCGGCGTAATCGGGCTGGTTGAAAATAGCGGAGCCAGCGACAAACGTATCGGCGCCGGCAGCGGCTATTTCCGCAATATTGGCGGGGGACACACCCCCATCTACTTCGAGGCGGATGTTGCGCCCTGAGGCGTCAATAAGCTCGCGGGTCTCGCTCAGCTTACACAGGGTCGAGGGAATAAAAGACTGGCCGCCAAAGCCCGGGTTAACCGACATCAGCAGGATCATATCCAGCTTGTCCATCACATAGCGCAAGGGATACAAACCCTCATGCGGGTTCAGCACGAGGCCCGCCTTGCAGCCCGCATCGCGAATCAATTGCAGCGAGCGGTCGACATGCGTGGATGCATCCGGGTGAAACGTGATGTAGGTGGCACCCGCCTCCGCAAAGTCACGGATAAGTTGATCCACAGGGCTCACCATCAGGTGCACATCGATAGGTGCGCTGATGCCATGTTGCCGCAGGGCCTTGCACACCATCGGTCCGATAGTGAGGTTGGGTACGTAGTGATTGTCCATTACGTCGAAATGCACAATATCGGCACCCGCGGCCAGCACCGCATCGACTTCCTCGCCAAGGCAGGCGAAATTGGCAGAGAGGATAGAAGGTGCAATCTGGTATTCGGCCATAGGGCACTCCGGTCAATAGACACTGCCTATTCTAACGGCTAAACCGATTGGAGACACGGTTATATACACACTCAACGATGGTCAGCCCGCCCCCGACAGGGATTCATCCAACGCCCGCAGTCGCTCTGGTGTGCCCACATCGTGCCAGGCTCCCCGAAAGACCTCACCACTCAGAGCATTTTTTTCCATCGCACTCTCCAGCAAGGGGCGCAGGGGTAACCTGCCCGGCGTCGCCTCCGCAAAGAAACCGGGCGTGTAGATACCGAGACCGGCATACGTCCAGCCGCGCCCCCCTGTGGGCACAGGATGCAACCAGCCGGACTCATCCAGTTGAAAATCACCCTGTGGATGCTGTGGGGGATTATCAACCATCACCAGCCGCGCCCGCTCGGAGGGGCCCAGAGCGCTTTGCAGCAAACGCTCGAAGGGAAAATCCGTCCAGATATCCCCGTTGACCACAAGAAAAGGCTCGTCTCCCAACAGTGGCAGTGCTGCGATAATACCGCCCGCGGTTTCCAGTGCTTCCCGCTCGGGGGAATAGCGAATGTCCACCTCCCATCGCGAGCCATCGTGGCAGTAATCCATCACCTGCTCAGCGAGGTGAGAGACATTGATCACCAGCTCCGTGCAGCCCGCTGCGGCAAGCCTACGAATATGGCGTTCAAGCAGCGGCACACCCGCCACCCGCAGCAGTGGCTTGGGCGTGTTGTCCGTCAGCGGGCGCATGCGCTCCCCCCTGCCCGCGGCGAGAATCATGGTTTTCATGCGGAATGACCCCAGTCCTGAGCCTGAGCCTGAGCCAGGGGCAATAGGGATTGCCTGAACCATCGTGCAAATGTCGCAAAAACGTCTACTTCGGGCGCATAGCGGTCCAGTATCTGCAGGACGTAATCCATGACCAGTGGCAGATCCGCCAGGTAACCTGCCTTGCCATCTCGCAGGGACAGACGCGCAAACGTGCCCAACACCTTCAAGTGTCGTTGTAAACCCATCCAGTCGAACCAGCGCAGGAAGGTCTCCTCGCTCACTCCCGACAATTGCCCACGGGCCAGCAGACGTTCACGGTAGGCCAATGCCCACGCCTCGACCTGGGCGGGTGACCACTGGATATAACAATCTCGCAGCAACGATACGAGATCGTAAGTCACCGGTCCGATTACCGCATCCTGAAAATCAATTAACGCCAGTTCATCGCCGGACAGCAGCATCAGATTGCGGCTGTGGAAATCCCGGTGCACCAGCACTGTGGGCTGCTCGAGAGCGCTGGCAATGAGTTTTTGGTTGAGCGACTCCATCAGGTCACTCTCAGTTTTATCCAGCCGACAACCCAGCAACCCCTCAGCAAACCACTCAGGAAACCGACTCAGCTCCTCCTCCAAAAGAGTGCAATCGTAGGCACCCAGCCCGCTACCCTCCAGACCGGCAGCGTTCAGGTGCAACAGCAAGTCAAAGGCGCGGTGATAGCAGCCTGCTGCAGCCTCCGGCGTCAGCGCCGGCAGCAGCAGGCGATCACCCAGATCCTCCAGCAACAGGTAACCTCGCTGATAATCCACACCCAACAAGTCAGGCACCCGGACACCGGCCCCCGCCAGCAAAGCCCGCACCCGCACAAAAGCCTCGTTGTTTTCACTGGATGGCGGCGCCTCGGCCAATACATAGCTGATGCCCCCATGAGCGAAACGGAAATAGCGCCTGCTACTGGCATCTCCAGCCACGGACATGAGTTCGCCTGACGCCTCGTCTACGCCCAGCACCGATAGGCCCCAGGGCAGCAACGTATCCGGCACACCGCGCCCGACCATTCAGCACGACCCCGCAAAAATTGACGGACAAGGCAAAGGGGATGCTTTAGACTTCCCCTCTAGTAGGTAACCTGACTTTTTCATTAATGACACCAGCCTGTGCCAGCCCTCATTCTTGTGCTCTCCGTGCGGCCCTGCATCTGACCCTGGCGGCACTGGCCTTGATGATCGCCCTGTTGGCCCGCGCCGAGGATAACAAGCAACCGGCCTGTAACGCCACCGATGCAGCCAAATTGCAGGGCTGCGACACAAGCGAGCAGCACGCGGATGATGCTACTTTCAGAGCGCTGGACTGGTGGCCCCTCGATACGGTACCCGAGTCTCTGATAGACAGGGAGTGCATCATCTGCGGTGGCCGGTATATCGATCCTCTCGCTGAAAATGCCGTTCCAGCAGACCGCTCCAGAGACATCAACGCGGATGCGGATAGCTCCTGGATGAAGGGCAGCGAAGTCATCCTCATCGGCAATGCCAACGCCACGCAGGGGGCTCGTGACATGCGCGCTGACAAGCTGGTGGTCGATCGCGAGGAAGAGTCCGCCATACTCAGCGGCAATGTGATTCTGCGGGAACCGGGCATCAAAGTGCGTGGCGATAGTGCAGAAATCCAGTCCCGGACGGGCGAAGCGACCGTTTTTAATGGTGAGTTCGTTTTGCACCGGGAGCACATACGCGGCACATCTGACATCCTCGAGCGAGATGAGGATGGCCTGATACACATCCACAATGGCAGTTTCACCTATTGCCCGCCCGGTGAGGACGACTGGGTGATTTACTCCAAGGACATGGTCATCGACCTGGAAGAGGGCCTGGCAACCGCCACCAACGCGCGGATCGAAACCGGTGGCACCCCGGTTTTCTATACTCCCTGGCTGAGCATCCCACTGGATGACAGGCGACGCACTGGCCTGTTGTGGCCCTCCTGGGGCAACGACTCCAGCGGCGGACTGGATGTCAGCGTACCCATATACCTCAACCTGGCGCCCAATTACGACGCCACCTACGCGCCCCGCTACATCGAGGAGCGAGGACTGGATCACCAGCTCCAATTACGCTATACGAACCCCCTGGTTGGCGACTGGTTCGCCGGTGGCGCCTATTTACACGATGATGATAAATACAAAGAGAGGTTCCCCGACGCAAGTTCAGACCGCTGGCTCGGAGTCATCAGGCAAAGCGGCCTGTTCCAGCAACGCTGGCGCTCCAGAATCAATTACAGCAAGGCCAGCGACGTCGACTACATGCAAGACCTGGAGACCGCCAATATAGACGATCTGCGCAGAACCAACCTGCTGCAACTGGGGTCTGTAGACTATCTTGGTGACAACTGGCTCACTACAGCGAAGGTACAGAGCTTCCAGTCTTTGGCAGACGATATTTCCAACCAGTACGAGATCCTGCCTCAAATCACCACCCGGTATCGCGGCAGTGGTCAACCTTTCTCATTGCAACCTATAGCGATGACGCAGTATTCCAATTTCGGCGCTGATCGCGACGTGGTCACGGGGGAGCGTCTCTATGGGGAAGCGGGCGTGAGCTATCCCATGGCCTGGCCCTTTGGGTTCCTGACCCCGGAGCTTAAATACCGTCAGGTGGCCTACGACTTGAGCGACGCGACCACCTTTTCCGATAACACCCCGTCTGCCGGTTCAGCGGTGGCCAACCTCGACGGTGGGCTGTTTTTCGAGCGCAATATGCGTTTTGCCGGCAAAAATCTGATGCAAACGCTCGAGCCCCGCGCCTACTATCTGTACAGCGAACGCGCAGACCAGACTGATCAGCCCGTCTTCGACAGTGCAGAGTTGACCTTCGGCTACTCCCAGTTATTCCGGGATACGCGCTTCTCCGGCCACGACCGATTGGATGACGCTAACCAAGTATCGCTTGGGGTGACCAGCCGGCTGATTGATGATCACTCCGGTCGTACTTTGCTGTCAGCAAGCGTTGGACAGATCTATTATTTCGAGGACCGCAAGGTGAGACTGAACCGCGTGGCAGAACCTCTCGACGAAAAAAGCTCCGAGATAGCGGGCAATCTGACCATAACGCCAACCCGTGACATCGTAATGCGATCCAGCCTGGTCTGGGACCCCAACGAGGATCAGGTTGATTCCGGATTCGCATTGGCCAGCTACAAGCCTGATAATGGCAGCGTGTTCAACCTCGGCTACACCTTCCGACGTCCCAGCGACACCGGCATTTTCGGGCAGACAAAGACAGACGAGGCCAGCGCATCGAGTTTCCTGCCCCTCGACAATAACTGGAGTATTTTTGGGGCTATACGCTATTCACTGGAAAACAGTATCGGCATAGAAGATATGATTGGGGTCGAATATGAT
>CAJQQW010000029.1 GCA_905480565.1 uncultured Halioglobus sp.
CAGGGATACGATATCGAATAATGGTGGAATGCCGTCCATGCCGGTAGTGCCGCACTTGATTATCGATCCTCCTTCAGATGAGGGATTGCGATTCTCTGAACCATCCGCGGCAGCGGTAGACTCCGAAGAGCGAGAGAAGGATGTCGGTTTGGCTCTAACATCACAGTCGTCTGTCGTCGAGCGTGTGGCCGATCCGGCCGATGAACCGACCAGCGCGCACGAGCCAAGAAACGTGCGCCCAGAAAACCTAATGATGGATGAGGATGGTATTCCGATCGCCTGGACGTTGCAGGTTGCCACACTGAGCAGCAAGGTGGCCGCCGATCAGTTGCTGAAAGAGCTATTGGCGCGCGATTACAAGGCATACATCACGAAAGTCACGCGCAATGAGAAAAATCTGTACCGTGTGTGCATAGGTCCCCAGTTTGAGAAGATTCAGCTGCAGCGGCTCAAATCCGATGTTGATGCCCGCTATGATGTAAAGTCTATGGTAGCAAGGTATATAC
Organism: uncultured Halioglobus sp.; assembly: GCA_905480565.1. Lineage (GTDB taxonomy): Bacteria > Pseudomonadota > Gammaproteobacteria > Pseudomonadales > Halieaceae > Marimicrobium. The sequence goes on from CAJQQW010000029.1 coordinate 507, forward strand.
CTTAGTGTTTTCCGCGGGATCTTACAGTAATGGTTGATTGGACGCAGTTTAATGCGGCCGACTGGGGTGTCGTGTCAATACTCGGGCTGTCTATCCTGCTGAGTTTGTGGCGTGGTTTTGTCCGTGAGGCTATTTCACTGACAGGGTGGGTCGCAGCATTTGTTGTCGCGAATATGTTTGTTGGAAACCTTGCGAGTTTCCTCGCCCCGTGGATAGACAACGCAACAGGGCGGTACGTTGCATCCTACGCTATATTATTGGCCGGCACTCTGGTTGTTGGCGGTATCACGGGTTTGCTTGCGGCCCAGATGGTGAAGGCGAGCGGGCTGACGGTCATGGATCGCCTGCTGGGTACGGGCTTTGGCTTGGCTAGAGGTATCATTATTGTTCTCGTGCTGATGTACTTGCTCAGGCAGTTGGCTCCGCCGCAAAACCTGGTATGGCTGGAGCAGGCGCAGCTCACGCCTTATATGGACATGCTGGCTCAGTGGGTGCGGCAGCTATTTTCGGAGTACTATGCGGGGCAGTCCTCCATCAAGGCAATCTAATCGGTTTGGTTAAGTGAGGTGAAAACGGAATGTGCGGTTTAGTAGGGCTGGTCGCGAAGTCAGATGTTGCGCCGGAAATCTATGAGGCGTTGACGGTTTTGCAGCATCGCGGCCAGGATGCGGCGGGCATCGTGACGTGTGGTGAAGGGCGTTTCAATCAGCGCAAGGCGGAGGGTTTGGTGCGCGACGTTTTTCGACAGCATCATATGCAGCGCCTCAGTGGAACCATGGGTATCGGACATGTTCGTTACCCAACCGCGGGGAGTTCGGGAATAGCCCTTGCGCAGCCGTTTTATGTGAACTCGCCCTATGGAATAGCCATGGCGCACAATGGCAACTTGACCAATTCAGACACGCTCACCAGGGAGATTTTTCAGGACGACCTGAGGCACCTGAATACAGATTCTGACTCGGAGGTTCTCCTCAACGTTTTCGCGCACGAACTACAGAGTCTTGGTAAATTGAGTCCTGCTCCAGAAGATATTTTTACGGCGGTAGAAGCGGTGCACCAGCGTTGTAAAGGTGGATATGCCGTAATCGGCCTACTGGTGAACTACGGTGTTTTTGGCTTCCGTGACCCGCTGGGTATCCGCCCGCTAGTGATTGGCATGAGGGAAACCTCGAATGGCCCCGAATACATGATCGCTTCCGAGAGTGTCGCTCTCGACGTATTGGGGTTCACTTTGCTTGATGACGTCGCACCCGGCGAAGCCATTTTTATTGACCAGAACGGACAGCTTCACCGCCGCAAGTGTGCCGAGGCTGCGATTCTCTCACCGTGCATATTTGAGCATGTTTACTTTGCCCGTCCCGACTCTTTGATGGACGGAATCTCGGTCTATAAAACGAGAATGCGTCAGGGAGAGGCGCTAGCTCGTAAGGTCCGACGTTTGCGTCCGGATCTTGATGTCGATGTCATTATCCCGATTCCGGATACCAGCCGTATCGCAGCCCAGGCCATGGCTTACGAATTAAATATCAAATTTCGTGAAGGGCTGATGAAGAATCGTTACATTGGACGAACATTTATTATGCCTGGTCAAAGCCAGCGCAAAAAATCTGTGCGTCAAAAATTGAACCCGGTTCCACTAGAATTTTCCGGTAAGAACGTCATGCTGGTCGACGACTCCATTGTGCGTGGGACCACCTGCCGACAGATTATCGAAATGGCACGGGAAGCGGGTGCCGAAAATGTTTATTTTGCGTCAGCGGCACCGGCCGTGAGGTATCCAAACGTATATGGCATTGATATGCCTGCGGCCTCCGAGCTCATCGCCCACGGCAGAACAACCGAGGAAATCTGTGAATTGATTGGGGCCGATTGGCTGGTATATCAGGATCTGCAGGACCTGGTAGCGTGCTCGCTGGAGGGTAACTCGAAGGTTAGTGGTTTCGATTGTTCAGTATTCAATGGTGAGTATCTTACCGGGGATATCGACCAAGCCTACCTGGACCGAATAGAGTCCCTGCGTAATGATGACGCCCAGACGGAGCGACGCATCGAGTTGCAGACCGAAGGCGCGTTAGTCGGGCTGCATAACGATGTATAGGACCTAGTATGAGTGATCAGGACGAACAAGATCC
>CAJQQW010000030.1 GCA_905480565.1 uncultured Halioglobus sp.
CAGCTGGAACGTAGTGGCAAATATCTGCGTGGGCGAGGGCAAGAGGTAGGCTGCCACCCATTCCTGTGCCACGACCAGCTGCCACACTGACAACAATCCGCCGAGGAAGATCCAGGCGGGGAGTTTTTCTATTAGCCAATCACCCATCTTACCCGGCATTAAGGGCTCCCCTCGCCTTCCAAAAGTGCAGTCTCCATGTCAGTGAACAGGCGCGAGTAAGATTCAACGATGCCGTTAAACTCGGCGGTCATTTTCAACGCCTGTTCCCGTGCGGGAAAGTCGATAGCTCGCCAGTCTCTCTGCCCACCCTGCGTATCCATCATCAGGATACGATCGCCGAGATATACCGCCTCGGCAATGGAATGCGTGACAAATACGTATTGCAAGCCCAATTCCGCCTTGAACGATAAAAGCAGGTCCTGCATGCGAAAGCGGGAGCGCTCATCAAGGGCCGCGAAGGGTTCATCCAGCAGGATAATCCTGGGTTCGGTGACCAACGCACGCGCCAGGGCCACCCGCATCTGCATACCCCCGCTCAACTCGCTGGGAAAATGGGCGAGGCGCTTCCCCAGCCCCAGCTGCTGCAATAACGCCACAGCGCGATCGCGCTGAGCCGCACTGTTGCTGCGCGTCAATTCCAGCGGTAACAGCACGTTTTCCAGGCAACTACGCCAGGGCACCAGACGGGGCTCCTGAAACACGTAGCTCATGTGCTCGATTAAGCCCGGCGACAGGGTTATGTCTCCCTCGCTGACTTGCTCCAGGCCCATCAGCAAGCGCAACAGGGTCGTCTTGCCACATCCGGAGGGACCCAGCAAGCAAAGGCACTGTTCATCATCCAGGGTAAAGCTGAGATTCCGGACCACCGGGGCATCGGAGGCAGAGAAGCGCTTGCTAACCTGTGTTACATCAATAGCGGGCATAGGCATTCCGGCGTCTCGTCAATAGCTACAGCTAGAAGGGATTTTCCGGCAGTTCCCCGCGACAATCAACCGGGAGAGTCACGATACACCACAGGCGCGGCCCGCGCGCGCAGTAAAGTATAATTCCCGGATGCAAAAACCCCGGGACAAGCCCGGGGTTCCGAGTAAGTACTGACTGGCAAACTTCAGCGTGCGCGCTTGCGCCGACCGAGACCAATACCCAACAAACCGAGTGCTAACAGACTCAACGTAGCCGGGACGGGCACTTCCGGCGGCTTATCGGCTCTAACGAAATCAAACGCAGCGTCCCATGCTGGGGAGGCACTACTAAATGAGACTTCCAACGAGGTAGCACTACTTGCATCATTGCCGTTCACCAAGTCACTAAACGGGAGAAAGAAGTCGCTACCCGATGAACCGTCGGGGAAAAACTGGGAGAAAGAGCTGCCGCCGTTTAACGCGAACCCTATGCTCAAATCATTGTCGATGGGCGCGGGCAAGCCAAAAAACAAACCTGTATTGTCGCCCCCATCCGTTAAATCAAAACTCAAGAAATTCCAGCTCACAGTGACAATGCTATTGGTCAACACGCTGTTCGACAGAGATAGCCAGTCGGTCACCACAACCGCTGATGCGCTTGCCGGACCGCCGCCAGAAAACACGTCGAGTTCGATCGTGCGATCACCAATCATCCCAGTACCACTGTCAGGAGTGGAAATGCTGCTGATATTTGGAGCGAACGCGGTATTGACCAATGTCGCGTCGGTCTTAAAATCATCAATGGTGATTGGAACCGCGCTGACACCCAACGACCACGTGAGGGTCGAGAATGTCGCTATCAAGAGTGCAATTCTGCTGCTTTTCATTGTATCTCCTTGAGCTAATCCGCATATAAAATAGGCAGTGCGCCGAGCGTCATACTTGCTTGATGGGAAATCCTTTGATTACCCGACGCAATTTTCGTCTAGTCCACTAAATGCAAAATATATTCCATAAAATTTAAAAGCTAACATTATCAAATAGTTATAAAAAATGACTGCGTCCGCGGTAGTACAGCATGGCTCGATTTGTAAAAAAAACTGACACCGTTGAACGTTCCTTTCACCGCCTTTCGTTGGCGAGTCGCGTCCGGGGCCGCAGCGACAGTGAGATACGTGTCTACTGTCGTTTTCTGCATTGGCGGAAAATGCCCAGCCAGTGCGCGATGCTAATATCCGAGCCAGCTGGGCAGGAGCACCTTACGAGCCATCGCTCGCAGGCCCGCAGAGAAAAGCCGCAAAGCGGAATCGGCCAAGCATCGCTGGCGGCGCAGTCCTCTGCCAAAGCTGAGCCCGGGGATCCACCTGAGGGGCAGGACGATGTCCGCGAAATATTAGCCTTACCGCACAAACTGGACTACCCTTGCCCTTTGATTAACCATAATGAAGGATAATATGATGCGCACAATCTTGATAACTCTGGCCTTGCTGACCCTAGCGGGATGCAGCTGGGAGCGCATGGCGCACTATTCGCCCTATGACTTGAACTACGATGGCGAATTGGACGTCATGTGCCCCGGCACGGTCTACGACACAGACAATTTTTACCACTACTCGTGGCGCTCAAGAGCCTCTACTCAGTGCAATGAAGAGGTCTTCGGCGACCAGCAGGCCAGCTGAATCGTCTCTGGCAGTGCCCCGCTCCATGGGGCCTGTCCCTCGATATTCCCAGAGTCTTCACCGTTTAGTCTGCAGATAAGACGCTTTTCGTGGCTCAGCCACCAAACAACCCTCGCCCTTCACGATTCTGAACCCGCTATCACGCGACCGGAAAACCGCTTCCCCAGCGCGCTGCGATAGCGTTCGTGCAAAATCTTTACGCGTTGAACGTACGTCTGCGTCTCGGCAAAAGGAGGCACTCCGTTGTAACGCCTTACCGCGCCCGGCCCGGCGTTGTAGGCAGCGGTGGCCAATCGGGTATTGCCCCGGTTCTGGTCGAGCAGGCGTGCCAGGTACTTTACGCCTCCCAGGATGTTTTCCTCAGGCGCCATAGCGTTGGACACACCGAGCTCCCGAGCAGTGCCCGGCATCAGCTGCATCAAGCCCATTGCCCCCTTTTTGGACACTGCCTGGGGACGAAATGCTGACTCTGCATGAATCACTGCGCGAACCAGGGCCGGATCCACGCGGTAACGTTTTGAAGCCACGTCGATGGCACTGCGATAGGCTTTCAACTGCAACGGAATACTGTTCCAGTCGACAGAGGAGGTCGGGTTACAGGCGAAGCAGTCAAATTTCATGACCGTGAATTGCAACCCCACGGGGGGTTTATCGGAATATGAGCGCACACCAGACCGGTCGGTGTACTTGAACACCCGAACATCCACCTGCTCACTGCTATCACCTTCATCAGAGGCGTGTGTCAACACAGTAGGTGCTTCTTCCGCGCACAGCGGCAAACAAACCAACAGGGCGACTGCACCCGGCCAGAGTCTACTTGCAACGCTGTTGCGAACTTCTCTTGTCATAGTTTCAATTGTATCCCAGGCGGGCACGGTCCCAGACGCAAGCAGGGCTGAAAAAATGACAACAAATACGCATTTTCAGCCACTTTCACGCTGGACCTTAACTGCTGGTATGATCTGTGGCCATGATTGACTGGTACTACGATGCGCTCCCCGGCGACAGCTTTGCCACGGCACTGAGCGAGCTGCGCAGAAAAGGGGCCGTTGCCCCCGCCCTGGCACTCGGCGACACAATGCCCATTTACTATATTGTGGGCCACGAGGCGCTGGCAAAAGCCTTTCGGGACGGAGATCAATTCCCGCCGGGACACGCCTATCAGATTATTTCCCTGCCCTTTATCGGCGAAACCTTCATGTCGATGAACGCGGACCGACACCGGCAATGGCGACCACCCATGACACCGTCTTTTCGCCGCACGGCGGTGGACCGCATGGACCGCCAGCGTTTGGCGCAGATTGGTCATGATCTGCTGGATGAGCTGGAAGGCCGAACTCGCGCAGATCTCGTACAGGCCTTTACCCGGCGCTATGCCTTCAGGGTGATTTGTGATCAGCTGGGACTGCCAGTAGAACAGGAACGAGAGTACTACCAGTGGTCTATGGACCTGATGTTCGGCGGGCGGGATCTGCAAAAAAGCCAGGCGGCCGATCGCAAGCTGACAGCTTTGGTCGCACCCGTCATAGAGGCTCGAAGACACCAACCTCAGGACGACCAGATCAGCCGCTGGCTGGATACCCAGGTTGATGGCTCTCCTATCGGCGAGGCGTCGATGCTCGCACATATTCGCCTTTTCTTCACCGCAGGCGCCACCACCACCTCAGATGCAATGGGCAACCTCTTTCACGCGTTACTGACTCATCCCGAAAGCTGGGAACGCTGTGTGTCAAACCCCGAAAAACAGGCCAATGCCGTTCAGGAATTGCTGCGCTGGAATCCGCCCGTTGCGGCGCAACCACGCTTTACTCGGCCCGATGGGCCAGTCGAACTGGCCGGCGTCAGCATACCTCCCAACACCCCGGTGCTGTTTGGCATTGCAGCCGCAAACCGCGACCCCGAAATATTTGAGGACCCGGATCGATTTGACATCGATCGCGACACTCGCACTCTGCTGAGCTTTGGTCCCGGGCTGCGCACCTGCCCGGGCATGCACCTGGCTCAAAAAAATCTGGAGACCGCGCTGCGTCTGGTAGCACAGCGCCTGCCCGGGCTGCGATTGCGCGAGGCGGAGGCACGCCTGCCCGAGGGTATACTGCTGAGGGGTGTAACGACGCTGCCGGTCAGTTGGTAGTGGCCATCTTTTCACTCGCGGGGGCAACAACGAATCCGGGGCAGAGGCCTGGCCTTGCCACAGCAACGCCGGCTATAAAAATAATCTACACATAGAGATCAACACCCCACAAGGGCATCCAACTCGGCGATCACCGCCGGCAGATCGGTACCTACGGTGATAGTCTGCATACCCATCGCCCTGGCGGCGGAGACATTGGCCGAATAGTCATCAAGAAACAACACCTGCCCCGGTTCGAGATCGGGCAAGCGAGAGAGCGCTATTTCAAAAATGGCAGGATCCGGCTTGCGGACCCCCGCGTGACTCGAATCCACGACAAAATCAAACAGCTCGTCTACCGGGATGAGGCTGCGCCACCCTTCACCAAACTCTTTAACATTGTTGGTAACGATACCCCGCCGGTAGCCCTGCTCCTTTAAACGACGCACACGATCTACCAGCGGCTGACGCTGACCAGCCCCGGCATTATTGCCGGCCATACGACCGAATAACTCGTAAATATCCACGTTGAGATTGCGTGCCTCACCCAGAGCCAAAACAGCCTCTCGAGCGCTCTCCAGCGCAATCTCCCCGCGCTCCAGACGGTGCCAAGGATGATCTCCGTCCTGTTCATAAGAACCAAAAACGATCTCTGTTACCTCTGCCGGACCGAGACCCAACTCTTCGCCAAACGCGTGTACCGCGTGGAACGGTGAATCAGTGAACACCCCGCCAAAATCAAATAGCACTGCCTGAATGTCTGTTGCCATGTAGCCGCTTCCCCTACTCTCGCCCTGTGCCATCTCTCCGTTCCACCATCAGATAGTACCCTACCAAGACCCAACTTACAGACCCTTGTTCAGCCCATGCATAGACGCAGCTGATCTGCTAACGTTATGCGCCCTGAATGCATTCATAGAGGCAAGGTATGGCAATAAAACTGGGCAAACTGGGTGTCTGGGCATTTATCGATGAAATGTCTGCGAAGGAAGCCGCGGATTTCGCCAGCCAGTTGGAAGCCTGGGGTTACAGTGCCCTGTGGATTCCTGAAGCTGTAGGCAGAGACCCGTTCTCCATCATCAGCTATATGGCGGGCGCAACAGAAAAACTGGTTTTCGCCACCGGCATCGCCAATATTTATGCGCGTGACCCCATGTCAATGAATGCCCTGCGCAGGACTGTGGGAGAAATCGCTCCGGGACGTTTCATCATGGGTCTCGGTGTCTCTCACGCACCCCTGGTGAAGGATATTCGAGGCCACGATTACCGGAAGCCCGTTACCACGATGCGTAATTATATCGAGGGCATGGACAGCGCACTTTACATGGCAGAAGAGGCGCCAGAGCCGACCCCGATCCTGCTGGGCGCACTGCGCCAGAACATGCTAAAACTCAGCGCAGAAAAAGGCAGCGGCGCTCATCCCTACTTCGTGCCGCCGGAGCACACTGCCTGGGCCCGGGGCATTCTCGGCGCCGATGCCCTCCTGTGTCCCGAACAAATGTTGCTCATGGAGCCGAACCCCGACAAGGCCAGACAAATCGCTCGCGCTCACATGAGCACCTATACCAGCCTTGATAACTACCGCAACAATCTTAAGCAGTTTGGCTTTGAAGACACGGACTTCGAGAACAGCGGCAGCGACAAGCTTGTCGATGCCATCGTAGCCTGGGGAGAAAAGTCCGCCCTGGTTGATCGCATTCAGGCCCACTGGTCTGCCGGCGCCAACCACGTCTGCATACAGGCGCTTCAGGATGAATCGCAGCGCGGACCGGATATCGCTGCTCTGGAGGCTCTGGCACCAGCACACAATCCTGACCTCGCCGGCTAGGGGCAGTCGTTTTGGGACGTAAACACCTCACACTCAGCACTCTCGGACACTGCGATGTTGCGCCGCTCGGCGCAACCTGTCCCCATTGAGTCGATAGGGTCACCGCCTCAGTAAACAGTGCAGCAAGAAAGCAGATCGCACATGTTTGTTAGCGCGACCCATAACCTCGGGCGATCCGTTAAGGCCTGTCAGGGTTCAGGCAGCGTGCCCGGAAAAGACGGGCCAGTGCTCAACGATCTCCCCGTCGTCATAGACCGCAATATCGCCGAACTGCAGGAATACGAACTCGCTCTGTGTGGGGCGCAGGAAGACCCAGTCATCCACCTGTAAATCGATGCCGGCCGAACCGTTAAACAGCTCCTGATTGGTAGAGCGCCCCAGCAGTGCATTATTGGACAGACCCCGGGGCGACTCCGGTTTCGCTTTCCAGTACCCCCCGTAGGTAAAAAAACTGCGCGCCCGATTGGGATTCCAGGCCGCCTGCACGCCACCCAGATCAATGCCCGGTATCCGCGGGGTGTCCATCACTTTCAGCACTTGGGTCGCGATATAGGCAGCAGGCCGGTGATCAGCCAGCGTTGGCAGATCAAAGTCCGTGGGTTTGACCAGGCAAGAGCCCGCGGCGAGCTCATTAAAGGGAAAGTCGCCCTCGTCGTAAAGCTGGTAGGTCGGGCTGCCCGCCGCATTGAGCACAGCGGCCTCTGGCCAGGCGTCCCCGAGGTAGCCCCGGGCCAGTGTCAGGAAATGCTGGTAGCGGGATACAGCCAGGTCCCTATAGGTGAGAGTGTCGCCCACCGGTATTTTCACGATGTGCGGCTCGTAGCCCATGAAACCGCAGAAGTGCAAGTGCGTCGATTGTGTCAGGCTTTCCAGCATCTGCAACAACTGCTCGTCATTATTGACACCACCCCGATGCAGGCCGACGTCCAACTCGATGCACACCTGCATGGACTCGCCCAGGCCAGTTGCCAGAGCCTCGTACTGCGCCAGTCGTTGCGGTGTATCAATTAACCATCGCAGTTGCCGCCCCGGGTTAAACGGCCCTCCTGCAAAACTGCGGTAAAAATTATGTGCTGCCGCCACCGGCATTGGCTTGCCCAGCAATATATCGGCATGCGGAACCTGCGCGGCAACCTGATTGATAAATGGCTGGTGGAATAGCATCAACCGGTTGCTCCCGGATTGTTGCATCACCAATTCCAACAGGGGCAGTGAGGGCAGGGACTTGGCAACAATACGATAGGCAAACCTGTCCCCGATATGTGATTTCAGGGTCGCTATATTCGCCTCAAGCGCGCGCCGATCAATAACCAGAGTGGGGCCGGCTGCACCCGCATGATCCAGTGCAGTGCTCACCTCTCGAAAGTAGGGCTGGTGGTTACGGCCTTTATCGCCGGGGCGCAGCACGGCGCCCAAGCCCAGCGCTCCGGCGACACCACCGAGTAACACCGCACGACGCTTCATTACCTGCTCCTCCTTTCGATCACCGGGGGCTAGCTGAACAGCCCCGACAGATAAGGATTGAGAAACTTGCCTTGCGGATCCATTTCACTGCGCACCGCTTTGAAATCTTCCCAGTGCGGGTAGAGCTGAGAGAAATCATTACCGGTCAGCGTATTCAACTTACCCCAGTGCGGGCGTCCGTTGTACTTTCGAAAAATGGGTTCTATCGCTGCAAAGAAAGGCTTGTAGTCTTCTTCGAAGTAACGGTGCACCGCAATAGAAATGCTGTCGCGCTGGTAGAAGGGGCTGAGCCATATATCGTCGCCCTTGATGAAACGCACCTCGATGGGGAAAAATACTTCCCGATGACCCGACTCCAGCGTTTCCCAAACTTCTCTAAGCGCTCGTAAACCGGATTCTCGCGGCAAGTGGTATTCCATCTCATTGAATCGCACATTGCGCTCGCTGGCGTAGTTTTTCCACGAGCGCTCCACCGTCACCTCATCACCTATTGTCCGCATGTAGCTTCCCAAAATCAGCTCACGCACCTTGGGATAGTCATGCAGCCAGTCCCTGGCCAACTTCAGGTCCATCACTCCCTCGTTGGGGTCGACTTTCTCACTGGCCTCGAAGGGCTCCGCCGTCACATCATGCACGTCGGTATACCCCATGCCCGAGAATGGCAAAAGGTAGAATTCGAAATTTCGGTGACGATCGGCCATCTCATCAGCCATGGCGAGAATGTCCTCATACTCATGCCAGACCGTTTCGCGCCGCAGACGATAGGGCGCCATATTCTGCAGTCGCACCTGGGTAACAACGCCCATTGCGCCAAGCGATACCTGTGCTGCACGAAAAATTTCGGGGTTTTGATCTCGGCTGCAATTTACAAGTTGCCCGCGTCCGTCAACCAGTTGCAGCGCCTCGATGTAGTCCGACATACAACCAATATCCGCGCCCGTCCCGTGCGTCGCCGTTGCCAGGCAACCCGCCAGAATCTGCTCGTCAATGTCGGGCATATTGATCAACGCCTGGCCCGCCTCATCGAGGGGCTGCCCCAAATCACCCAGTTGCGTCCCCGCCCAAAGGGTGGCCTGCATAGATTCACGATCCGTGTCCACAATGCCGGATAAACGAGACAGCGAGATTATCGTGTCATCGGTGGGCACTAACGGGGTGAAGGAATGACCTGCTCCCACTGGACGCACCGTTGCAGCGGTGTTGCTAATCACCTCGCGTAATTCCTCCACAGATGCAGGGGCAACGCGGTGCGCCGGATGACACAGTTGGGAACCGGACCAATTACGCCAGGGTATGGGCCGTGCGCCAAATGCCGCAGGAATAATGCCACCTGTCGTGCATACAGCCGCAGCCACGAGTGTCTGTATAACGCCTCTGCGTGAAATCACAGCTCACTGTCCTCCGGCCATAAAGCGAATCAGTGCCTCGAATTGCTCCTCGCTACAGTCCATACACATCCCGAGAGGCGGCATACCCCCGGCGCCATTGATAACGCTGTCGATCATGGCAGGCATGCCGCGTTCCATACGTGGCGTCCAGGCGACGACGTCTCCCGTTAGTGGTGCACCCGTGGCGGCAATCGTATGACAACTGCGGCAACTGCGCTGGTAGCGCGCGGCCAGTTCTGCATTCATGGGCACCAGCTGTTGGCTGACAGCCTGCAACTGCCGAGTGGCCTCAGGCGTCTTGTCCTGGCAGGCTGACAGCAGCATGACAGCGACCAGAACCGAAAACGTCAGCATGCGATCCATGGTGTCACCTCTTTTAGTTAGTCATGACTACTCAAACTGTAGTCGCGAGGGTCGGGAGCGTCAACACCGCTGACTGTCATGCATAGTGGCGGGGCTCTGATTGAAACGCGCCGCACGCGCCGAATGACCTGACCTGACTATCCCGACAGGAGTATGCTGTCGCCATGACTAGCAGGCAACAATTCCTTTTTATCGCGCTCCTTTTGCACATTCCATTGTTTGCTTATCCTATCCTGCGCTTATGTCAATGGCTGGCCTTGACCCCGTGGCAAACCACCCTCATCTTCGTACCCCTGTTCAGCAGCCAGATCGTGGCCCGACTTTACCTGCGGCACGCCAATTCCGGACCACTATTCTGGCTGCGCCGAGGCGCAGACCTGTGGTTAGGGGTCAGCCCGCTACTCCTTATCTCAGTGCTTTTGGCAGAAATACCTGTCGCGGCGGGCTTGATCGCACCCACCCCGGCCGCCCTCGCACTATTAGGGCTGACGGGGTTGCTGACGCTGTACAGCATTATCAATGCCTGGAGCCCGTCAGTGGTGAAAGTGTCACTGGAGAGCGCGAAACTGCGGGACACGCTCAGGTTCGCGCAAATAACCGACGTTCATATCGGCTCCAGGAGTGGGGATTTCCTGCAACGTGTCATGGACAAGGTCAACAGACTGGATATCGATTTCCTCTGTATCACCGGCGATTTCATCGACATGCCAGGAATTGGCGGGTCAAAACTGGCTGCACTAACTAGCTGCCCGGTCCCGATCTATTTCTGCACCGGGAACCACGAACGCTATGAGGATCTGGATCAGATCATTTCACGCCTGCAAAACCTCGGCGTACGCTGCCTGCGCTCCCAGAGCGCGCTGCAGGGGGAGGTCCAGATTATCGGTATCGACGACAGTGAATGGCCGGGGCAGGTCCGCAAAGAGTTGGGATGCATTGATATAATGGAAAAACGCTTCGTCCTGTTGCTCTATCACCGGCCCTGGGGCCTGGGTGCCGCAGCAGAATTCGGAGTAGACCTCATGATATCTGGTCATACCCATAACGGGCAGATCATCCCGTTCAACCTGGTGGTGAAGCGGGTTTTCAAGCGCAGTATCGGCCTATTTCGACAAGGCGCCGCACACCTTTACGTTTCGCCCGGAACAGGGACCTGGGGTCCAATTATGCGCCTCGGCAGCCGCGGGGAAATCACTTTGTACGAAGTCCGGCCTGTCGAACAGCATAAGTCTGCCACAATCGAGTAGCGCCCATGATATTTTTCCCTGTTGAGCCATGCATCAGACTGCGAGCAAACACCAGCGATGATTGAACAGCTGAGCGAAGCACAATTGGCCGAAATCGAAGCAATCACACTGGGCCACTACAGTGAGAACGCTGCCTCGTTCTGGCAGGGAACAAGAGATCACGATGTCTCGCAGAATTATGCCGCCCTGCTGGATTGCTTTCCCAAGTCCCAGCCCCTGGATATTCTTGATCTAGGCTGCGGACCGGGGCGCGATCTCAAATATTTTCAGTCGATGGGCCATCGACCCGTAGGGCTAGACGGCAGTGCCGCCTTCTGTGAAATGGCGCGCGCACACGCCGGCTGCAAAGTTCTGCATCAGCAGTTTTTGTCCCTGTCGTTACCTGACTCCACTTTCAACGCCATATTCGCCAACGCCTCGCTGTTTCATGTTCCGCGGCAGGCATTGCCAAATGTCTTCGGACAACTGAATGCCACACTGATCACAGGCGGCATTCTCTTCATTTCAAACCCCCGGGGAAACGGGGAAGGCTGGCAGGGTGAGCGCTTCGGTAATTTTATGGAGTATGACACTACCAAAGCCTATCTCGAAGGAGCCGGTTTTAAGCTGCTCAAGCACTATTACCGCCCAGAGGGTATGCACAGAGACGCACAACCCTGGCTCGCCACGGTCAGCCAAAAAGCCGAAGCGTCAAGTGGTTGAAAGAAGCCTGCCTTGATTGAGCAAGGCCATACCCCTGAGTTAACGTGGCAGAATCATAATTCATCATTGGCAAAGGAGATTTTCTGGTGGATACGCATTCCGGCTCCTGTCTATGCAGCAAAGTCCGTTTTGAAATTGACGCTATTTTTCATGGGTTCTTTTTGTGCCATTGCAGCCGATGCCGGAAGACTACTGGATCAGCCCATGGCGCTAACTTGTTCTCAAAGGCCGCGAACTTTAGATGGTTGGAAGGGGAAGCCAACGTGAAAACGTTTCGCGTTCCAGGTTCACGGTTTTTGACCACTTTTTGCGATACCTGTGGCTCGACGCTGCCAACCTTTGACAAGGGCCACCTTCTTGTTCCCGCGGGGAGTTTGGATAGCGCTGTGGATTGCCAACCGGACGGTCATATTTTTGTCGCAAGTAGAGCAGAGTGGGATCACGATCTTGAACTTGTTCCCCGATTTAATAGCGTTCCTGACATCACTTGATCTTGACGATGATCATTCGATCCTTGGGCGTGTTGTCTATGGACTTCGTCACCCTTATCCCTTATCCCTTGTCCCTTATCCCTTATCCCTTAATCAATATTCCTGCCGCTCGGCTTCCTGATGCATTAGCCCGCACAAGGAGGAGCCTGCGCCGCACATTGAGAGAGGCACAATCAACCGCAAAAGCAACTATACGATAAAACGGGTGGACCACTTCGAGTGGCGCTCACTCTGCAGTATCAAGCTCGTCGACATACCTTGACTGAGCACCCTCGTAATAGGCCACCGCAGCCTGCATATTCTCGAGCGTGTTCTGCACCGAAAGCACCGCAGCACGGTTGGCCATCCAGACAGGAATCCAACCACCAGGATCACCGTAAACCTGGTAAGTCACCATCACCCCTCGGCCTTTTAGAGGACGTAAATGCCAGAAACCACCAAAATCAGGAACGCGCACTAGCCCGTCGGCCTCTGGCGCGAACTGCGGGAAGTTGGTAATACCAATAGTAATTTCTCTGGTAAACGGATCCTGTTCAAAATCAAAACGTACCACCGTATCCCTATCGACCATTGGGAAGGGCGCATCAACAATCCCGTAAACATACGCCAGGGGATAGCCCATCTCTTCCAGGACACGAGCACCACCACTGCGGTATACCCACTGTTCGTTGAAGCTGGCGTCCTTCAACAGAGCCATTACAGCGTTAAGCGAGGCGTCCAGACGAAGTACGCCGCGAATCTCATCGAGGTCCGACCCCTTATAATCACGGCGCTCCACTGTCAGCCTCTCCGATACGTGAACAAGCGTCCACTCGCTGGCAGCAAGCAGGGGTGCAGCGGCAAGACCTACCATAACGGCAAAGCAAACAACGCTCAGGCCTCTATCTGGCTTATCCATCAACTGAACAGCTGCAGTCTTTTACGCATAACGCAGAGCGCTTTTGTGGCACAGAGCGAAAAAACCCTGCATGAAATCTGTGTCCACTGTTCATATCGCCGGGGTGACTCCGTTGGAAAATACCGAACTGCGTTCCCATCGTAATACGTTACAGCCATGAGCATCTGCGCACTCGAAACCGATCTGTGGCAAGCCCTGAAATCACTGACAGAGACATGATATCCAGCATTATTGCATGGGACAATCCAGACTTGGTAATGGTGGCTGAAAAGGTCAACATCAAGACACAATCCAGAGTCTTGGCGCGTGTGAACAAGGTAGCAGGAAGCACTGCTCGTCGATCGACCGTGGCAAATAAGCTTGCAGTATTTCCTTTGATCGGCAGCAAAATCGCTGGCGAGCAGTCATTACAACCATGGCTGCACTCCCGTAATCGCTTCGAGGTGATACAATTCAACACATTAGAGGGTCCAACTATTTCTGCCGCCAGCGCATCCGATTAAGGAATCGCGTCTTGACCAAATCAGCGAAAAACAACAGCAAGGCCACTGCCCGCTATTACGCCTGGTGGGTGCTGGCCTGCCTCGCGCCACTGGTGGTATTTCCCTGTGTCGGCGCGAGCGAATCTGAACAGGCGGTATACGCGGTGGAGTACGAGGCTATGCTTGATCCTGCGAAGGGACAGGCAAGGGTAACGCTGGCATTGGAACAGGCAACGCAACTTCTGCGCAGTGCCTCCTTCAGCATGCCCGAGGATCGCTACCTGAACATAAGAAGCGATTCGCCGGTCGTACGAGATGGGAACCGGGTGACTTGGCGGCCCGGCACCACTGGCGGTGTTCTTAGCTACGATTACGAGATCGGTCACCAGCGCAGTAATGGCTTGCCGGATGCAAAGATCACTCCGAGCTGGGCCCTGCTGAAGCTCGATCAACTGTTTCCCAGTGCTAGCACCACCACCGCTGTTGGCGCACGTTCAGCGACCCGCGTCACATTGGCGGGACCAGCTGGATGGTCAATCGAAACCCCCTACACTGCGGGTCAGTCGCGCACTTTTCTCGTCGACGACCCGAGCCGACGGTTTGACCAGCCGCGAGGCTGGATGCTTGCCGGGGACATCTCCGTCCGCAAAGACACGATCGGTGCGCAGCAGCTGAGTGTAGCCAGCCCTCGTGGACTCGGTTTACGCGCCAATGACACACTCGCGTTCTTGCGCTGGACACTCCCGGCAATGAACAAGTTGCTGCCCGGTGCGCCCCGCCGCCTGCTGGTCGTCAATGGCAGCGATGATATGTGGCGCGGCGGTCTCTCTGGTCACGCCTCCCTCTACCTTCATCCCGGCCGACCACTGATCAGCGGCAACCGCACCAGCACCCTGCTGCACGAACTGTTCCACGTGTTCAGCGGGATCAGAGCTAAAAACGGCGACGGCGCAGACTGGATCGTTGAAGGATTGGCAGAGTACTACAGCATCGCCATGTTGCAACGGTCAGGCGGTATCTCGAGCTATCGCTATGAAAAAGGCCTTACCCAACTTGCCGAATGGAGCGCAGGCCTGCCCTGCGATGCAACGGATGCCTCCAGTGGCGCCCGCACGGCGGCGGCGGTTCTGGTGATGGACTCACTGGACAGGGAGCTGAGATCGAAATCGAAGGGCAGGCATTCATTGGATACTCTGGTACAGAAACTGGTTGCCAACGGCGCCACAATTACCAATAGCGGTTTTAAGGCGCTCGCCGGCGAACTCGCTGGGCAGCCAGTGGTAACGCTGGCTAGTTGTCCCGGATGAGCCGCGCCGCGGGTTCACCCTGCTGCCAAATTGAAACGGGGGCTGGCGCATCCTGTGCCCCGACCTATAATGCTGTTCTCGACCTTCACCATATGTCGATCACCATATAACAATTAGCGGGGTATACAGTTTGAAAATCGGCATTATCGGCGGCAGCGGTCTGAATAATCCGGATATGCTCAAGGACGCGCGAGATGTTGCGGTGGAGACCACGTACGGCGACCCCTCAGCTCCGCTGAAAGTTGGCGCCATTGGTGGTGTAGATGTTGCAATCCTGGCGCGCCATGGACGCGAGCACACGATTCCTCCGACACACGTCAACAATCGGGCCAACATCGCCGCGCTTCGAGATTTCGGCTGCACGCATATACTGGCTACTACAGCCTGCGGCAGCCTACGACAGGAAATAGAACGTGGTGATTTCGTCGTCCTGGATCAATTTATCGATTTTACACGCCTGCGCAAGGTGAGCTTTGACGATGAATTCCCCGAGGGTGGGCAACACACACCGATGCCCGACCCGTTTAACGAAGACATACGCCAGGCCATGATAAAAGCAGCACAGCATCTCGGTATCAAACATCACACTAGCGGCACCGTCATTACCATCGAAGGCAATCGTTTTTCCACCCGAGCGGAATCTCACATGTTCCGGGCATGGGGAGCCGACGTCATCAATATGAGTATTGCCCCTGAGTGTATTCTGGCCAACGAGGCGGGAATCCCCTACGGTGTTGTTGCCATGTCGACGGACTATGATTGCTGGAAGGAGGACGAGGCTCCCGTCTCCTGGGAAGAGATTCTGGAGGTGTTCAGAGCAAATGTTGGGACAGTCACCGAGCTGCTGATAAATACCATTCCCCAGCTAAAAACATGAGGGTATATTCATGCCGATAAAAAGTAGAATACGAACCGTTCCCGACTTCCCCAAGAAAGGGATCATGTTCAGAGACGTCACTTCGCTTATTGCCGATCCACTCGGCCTTAAACTCTGCGTCGACGACTTTGCCCGATATTACAAGGACACAGATATCGACCTGATCATAGGGATCGATTCCCGTGGCTTCATTTTCGGGGCAGCGCTGGCATACGTGTTGCAGAAAGGCTTTGTTCCCGTGCGCAAGAAAGGCAAGCTGCCCGCCGAAACCGTATCGGAGGATTACGAACTTGAGTACGGCACTGATACACTGGAAATTCACCATGACGCTGTTGCAAAGAAGCAGAAGGTTCTCATTATCGATGATCTTATCGCCACGGGCGGCACCGCGGTCGCGGCGATCAACCTGGTCAAAAAACTCGGTGGCGATATCGTGGGCTTTGCTGCAGTAGTGAACCTGCCGGATATCGGCGGCAGCAAGAAAATCGCCGAAACGGGCGTAGCCGTTTATGCCCAAACTGAGTTCGAAGGAGACTGAACCTCTAGCATGGCCCAAAGCCAGAAAACTCTTTTGAATGCGCGCAGGCATTGACGGAGGTCAATACTGAAAAATTCACAGTGGCAACAAGCGCTGCTTGCAAGAAACCAGCTGGACACCACTTACCTCGATACGATACAGCACTGGTTCGCTCCCCTTTCCCGAGAGCTTGCGGCTTACCAGACGGCTGCCGATCGCCCAGTGCTCATTGCTGTTAATGGCACACAGGGTTCGGGCAAAACGACCTTGTGTGATTACCTGTGCTCATCACTTCGAGAGGAGTATGGGCGGCAATGTGTTGCGCTGTCTCTGGATGACTTCTATCTGACTCAGGCTGAGCGTAAGGCGCTTGCGGTCGCCGTGCATCCATTATTTATCACGCGTGGCGTGCCTGGGACTCATGATATGGGACTACTGCAATCCACTCTTGACCAACTGCTGCATGCGAATAATGCCCGGACCACTGCAATACCTCGCTTTGACAAAGGCACCGATGAGCGCAAGCCAACCCGGGACTGGGCTAGTCCGCCGGTGCATATTGTGCTGCTTGAAGGCTGGTGTCTCGGCGCCACTGCGGAAAGCGAGAGAAGCCTGTCCGGCCCGGTCAATGCGCTGGAACGAGACGAAGATCCGCAAGCGATTTGGCGCACACAGGTGAACAATAGCCTCCGTGAGTTTTTCCTGCCCCTTTACGACAGGGTCGACCAGTGGATTATGCTGCGGGCGCCGTCCTTCGACTGCGTTTTCGAATGGCGCCGCGAGCAGGAGCAGAAGCTGGCGGATCAAGCGGGCAAGGAGAAGACTACTCACCTGATGAACGATGCGAGCCTGCAACGCTTTATCCAGCATTACGAAAGGCTTACGCGTCGCTGCCTGGCAGAGCTGCCGGACCATGCCCACTACCTGCTGCAACTGAACGAGGCACGACACATAGTCTCCTGCAAAAAATCCACAGGCGGCGTCATGCTTTGACCGCTGATAGTGTAAAACTGCTGGTTTTCAGTGATTTGGACGGGTCCTTATTAGACCATTTCACCTATAGCTTCGAGACCGCCCGCCCGGTTATCGATCTATTAATCGAGGAGGATATTCCGTTAATTCTATCGTCCAGCAAGACGTTCGCGGAGCTTGAGGAAACACGACACGCCCTCAACAACACGCACCCCTTTATTGTCGAGAACGGCGCGGCCGTGTTCATACCAAAGGGTTACTTCGTCCACGCCCCGGAGGATGCAGTTCCCCGTGGGGACTACCTCGTTTATGAAACAGTACCTGGGCGTGAGCAATGGCTGGCTGTGCTTGAAAAGCTCGCACTTCAGTTCCCGGGACAATTTAAGTCATTTCACGGTGCGGGTATCGCGGGTGTTATGGCGATGACGGGGCTGACTGAACATCAGGCAACCGCTGCGAGTGACAGGGGCTACAGCGAGCCCGTGCACTGGACCGGGGCGCCCGAAGAAAAGGAACGTTTCTTGCTTCTTCTTCGGGGAGAGGGCGCTACCGCTATGCGGGGGGGCAGGTTTATCTCTGTCAGCGGCGATTGCGACAAG
>CAJQQW010000031.1 GCA_905480565.1 uncultured Halioglobus sp.
AATCTTGCCCTGGTGCAATACCATGCCGCCGATCAATTGCACATCGAAGTGCCTCAAACCGAGCACTCTCTCACCCGCTTCGCGCACCACCGCAAAAGCTTCGGGCAGCAAGGCGTCGATAGTCTCTCCATTGGCCAGTCGCTGCCTGAACTCGACCGTCTTCGCAGCCAACTGGGCATCATCCAGTGCCTTCATATCGTCGGCCATGGAGTTGATCTTCTTGACCACCTTGCCCATACGCTTAAGTTCACGCGTATTACGTGTGCCAAAAACGCTTTTAAGAGTCTTACCGATCATTGGGTTTCACCATCAGTGCAATAAAAATGCCCGGCCAGTCGCTGGCCGACAGGAACGCAACAGAAAACAGCTTGAGTTCAGGGGTGGGTGCGAGATACGTAGCTTGAGGGATCAACCGAGCGGCCATTCTTGAACACTTCATAATGCACATGAGCGCCGGTAGAACGACCACTGGAACCCATTAGGGCAATAACGTCACCTTTGCGCACGAAATCGCCAGGTTTGACCAGATTTTCCTTGTTGTGGGCATAACGGGTGACGAGGTCACCGTCATGGGAAATCTCGATCACATTCCCGTAACCAGCGTCGGTGCCGGTCCATGTCACTATGCCAGACGCGGAGGCCACCACGTCCGACCCGTGACGACCCGCAATATCCACTCCGGTATGCAGGGCTCTGTCACCGGTAATGGGATCTGTGCGCCAACCGTAGCGAGACGATATATACCCTTTCTTGACGGGCAGCCCGGACAGAGCCCCCTCTTCGTCAAGCTTACGGTCTGCCAGCATGCTATCCAGCATTTCCAGCTGCTGTTCCCTGTCAGAAAGGTACGCCTCAAATCGGCCCAGTTCACCACTCAGGGTTCTGCCGGAAAACTCCATGCCCACGTCGGACAGGGGCCCGCCGAGGGCCGGGGACTCACTAAAATCAAATTCGCCGTTATCCAGCTTCGCCAGAGAGGTCAGGTGCTGGCCCAGCGCGTCGAGACGCGTCATGCGGGCCTCGAGTGCCGCCAGGTTCATTGTGAGTGCCTGCAATTGACCGTGATTAGCCTGCGCAGCTGGGCTATCCCCGGGCTTGAAAACCTCGTCGGGGGTCTCTTCCCCCGCCACACGAGCACTGCTCTCCTGACCGGCCAAATAGCCGGATGCGGCCAGGCCCAATGGTAAACCCAGACAGCAGAGCGACAGAAGGGCTCTGGACCAGCGGCCAAGCTCAATTGAGCGTGACCCACCATGACGGCGACTAATAAGGATAACTTTCATGGGCTTTTGTGAGCGCTGAGTTAAGGCGATAAGCTCGAAAATCGTGGCAGGATAATGCCATAAATCACTCACAAATGCCAAATTAAGCCGCCTGTAGCCAGCCCTGGCAGGGCTCAGGGCGGAGACCCGGACAGCACTGAACACGCCGCGTCAGGGCTTTTGGGAGCTACACTGCTGGCGACGAGGTGAAGCCAGACGCACCGCACCCCGCTGCCAGCCAGCCGCTAGCACTCATTATACCGCTGAGCTATTGCGCAATAGTTTCTCGCGAGTTCTGTGCCGAATGGCGCCCATCCAACCGGACGGGCACCACACCCGATGACGGAACTAATCTGCCTGTCGGCGCAAAAACGCAGGAATATCGAAATAATCTTCGCTGGCGTTGTCTGGCTCATCTGCGGACTGCCCGCCCGCCGCAGCGCGCTTTGCCCCGCGCATGCTGGGAGGGCGTTCGAAGTCCTTGTAGTCCGGCGTCTCACCGGGCTCAGCCACTGCCGCTTTGGGCGCGCTGTCGACCACTTTGAGTGGCACGTGGGCCGCCTCGGCACCGAGCCCCGTCGCCACCACAGTCACCTTGATCTCCTCCTTCATGCTGGTATCGATCACAGTGCCTACAACAACGGTCGCCTCTTCCGATGCGAACTCTTCAACCGTTTCACCCACCTCGGAAAATTCACCCAGTGAGAGATCGTGTCCCGCAGTGATATTCACCAGGATGCCACGAGCACCCGCGAGGTTGATGTCGTCCAACAGTGGACTCGCAATAGCGCTCTCTGCCGCTTTCTGAGCACGGTTTTCGCCTTTGGCATAACCGGTACCCATCATCGCCATTCCCATCTCGGACATTACAGTGCGCACGTCGGCAAAATCCACGTTGATCATGCCCGGACGAATAATCAGGTCCGCGATACCCTGTACAGCGCCCAACAGCACATCATTGGCCTCACGGAAAGCGTCCATCAAGCTGGTATTTTTACCGAGTACCTCCAGCAGTTTTTCATTGGGAATTGTGATCAGAGAATCGACATGCTGCTCCAGTTCAGCGAGTCCCTCCATTGCGATAGTCAAACGCTTTTTCCCCTCGAACGCGAAGGGACGAGTGACAACAGCAACCGTGAGAATCCCCAGTTCCCGGGCAACTTCCGCCACTACGGGAGCGCCGCCTGTACCCGTACCACCACCCATACCCGCGGTAATAAACACCATATCAGCACCGGTCAGTGCATCGGCGATACGTTCTCGATCCTCCATCGCTGCGGCGCGACCAATTTCCGGGTTAGCGCCTGCACCAAGACCCTTGGTAATGTCGCCACCGAGTTGCAGGATAGTCCTGGACTCGACGTCCGACAGCGCCTGGGCATCGGTATTAGCACAAATAAAGTCCACCCCCTCGACATCATTTTCAATCATGTGCCTGACGGCGTTACCCCCACCGCCGCCAACCCCGATGACTTTGATAACCGCATTGGATGGAACACTATCGATTAATTCAAACATGGTCTTACTCCCCTATTATATAAAAGACGTACTTGCGCACGACACTTCTCAACAACACTAAAAAACACACCCTAAAAATTACTCTGCAACCAACTCCTGATACGACTCCAAAGCCCTTCTGCTTGCTCTGCGGACTTGCCCGGCGAGGACAGTCCATCATCGAAACGGTGTGACAACCCGTACTGCAGCAGGCCCACGCTTGTGGCATAAATCGGGTTGCGTACGATATCGTTCAATCCCCGCACTGTTTGTGGATAACCGACACGCACCGGCATGTGAAAAATCTCTTCCGCCAACTCCACCGCACCCTCCATTTTTGAGGTGCCTCCCGTCAGCACTACGCCCGCAGGCACCATGTCCTCGAAACCACTGCGTCGCAATTCAGCCTGCACCAGCGTGAACAGCTCGTCGTATCGTGGTTCCACTACCTCTGCCAAAGACTGTCGAGAGAGATCGCGGGGGGGACGATCTCCGACGCTGGGGACCTTGATCGTGTCCTCCGCGCCGGCCAGCTGCGTCAACGCGCAGGCATACTTGATCTTGATTTCTTCCGCGTGCTGCGTCGGGGTGCGCAGCGCCATCGCAATGTCGTTGGTCACCTGGTCGCCAGCGATGGGAATGACCCCTGTGTGACGTATGGAGCCCTCGACAAAAATTGCAATGTCTGTGGTACCACCGCCAATATCAACCAGGCAGACACCCAATTCACGCTCGTCATCGGTAAGCACTGAAAAATTGGAAGCGAGTTGCTCGAGAATAATTTCCTCCACATCCAGCCCGCAACGTCGAATGCATTTCTCAATGTTTTGCGCGGCATTTGCAGCACAGGTCACCAGGTGCACCTTGGCCTCTAGCCGGACACCGGACATACCCAGCGGCTCCTTGATGCCCTCCTGGCTGTCGATGATGTATTCCTGTGGCAGTATGTGAAGTATTTTCTGATCTGCCGGAATCGCCACTGCCTGGGCAGCATCAATCACTCTTTCGAGGTCGGCGCGATAGACCTCCTGCTCCTTGATCGCAACAATGCCGTGGGAGTTTAGACTGCGAATGTGGCTACCCGCGATACCCACGTACACTGAGTGAATCTGACAACCCGCCATAAGCTCTGCTTCCTCCACCGCGCGCTGTATTGACTGGACGGTAGATTCAATATTGACGACCACACCTTTCTTCATTCCCTTCGACGGGTGTGAACCAATACCAACTACTTCCAGACCACCTTCCGCATCGATCTCGCCAACGATCGCGACCACTTTGGAGGTGCCGATATCCAGCCCAACGATCAACTTCTTTTCCTGCGCGCTGCCCATGGCAGTGTCTCCCCAGTCCCTTTCAATTCTTATAACCCCGCTACTGGCGGTGATGCCTTAAACGCCACCGCCACGCCGCTGGCATAACGCAAGTCGACTCTCTCTATTTCACCCTCGCGCCCGGCCAGTTCACGCTCGTACAATGTGACGAAGCGTCGCATGCGCGCGAGAAAATCTGCATCTCCGAGATTCAGTTGAACCCCGTCAGCCAACACAGCTTCGACCTGGCCGCGCCCGTCTACCGACAGCTGCACGACAGATAGATGCAATGGCGAAAGAAACCCCAACAACCGCTGATATTTTGTCATCAGCGCGGGCGCCGAACCCCGGGGCCCGATCATCAGAGGCAGTTCACCCCATCCCCCGCTTCTGGCGGACTGGAATATCCCTCCCTCGTGGTTGAGAAA
>CAJQQW010000032.1 GCA_905480565.1 uncultured Halioglobus sp.
CCCAGCCCGCTGAGTGGGTCCCCTTTAAGCTTTTTCTTAAGTTCCGGGGGCAGGGGAGGGACGTCATTTTCTCCCATGGTGTAGGTAAACCCCGGCGCGGTGATCAGACCACCCCACCGGGAGTCCCTCGCATAGTTGGCATCACAGTAGAGCGGGTTGTCATCGCCATAGCCCCAGCAGAAATGGCGCGAGCCGTCCTGGGTAACCACGTCATTGTGGTAACGACGGGGTTCCGGGACTTCTATGCCAACGCGTTCTTGCATCCTGTGCAGTGTCGAGTCAGTAATTTTTCCAGCATCTGCTGGATCGCTTTGTTTGGCACTCATTAGCTTAGCTCCTATCAACAGTCGCGTATTGTATATTAGCTTTACAGTAGTGACTAGTAATATAGGGCGGCGAGATTGTTGGTGAGATAGGCAGCGGGTTCTCCTACTGTGCTAGAGCCAGTATCAATCACCACGTGTACGCTGGCCCGGATTTCAGAGTTGCCGTGGGTGATGAGATGATCTACCCATGCTCTGTCCAGTTCGTTCAGCTGCCATTAGCGGGCCTATCTTCAGCTTGAGACTGGTTCAGGTTTTTAGGCAAGGTTTGCCTTTTTAATCACAAAGCACCCCATACGTTACGATTGGTTAGCGCTGGAGAACGTCTTAAATCTGATTGCGCTGACGATCGAGTTCGCTTTTGAGATCGCCAGCGGTTATCCCGCCGCTCAGCTTTGCACCACCTATGATAAATGAAGGTGTGCCCGTGATGTCGAGGACTTCTGCCAGCGCGCGCATCTCCTTTAGGTATTGATGGACCTGCGGGTCGCGCATATCCACCTGCAGTGTTTCAACGTCGAGCCCGACTTCTGCAGCTGCGGCGAAAATCAGTGTCATATCCAGCCCTGAATCTATCGTCATCAAAGCGTGATGGAATTCCGGAAAGAGGCCCTGCCGGTGAGCAGCGACGGCTGCCCGCGCAGCCATGATCGAGTGGCTGCCATAGATGGGAAGTTGGCCGTATACATAGCGAATACCGGGCTCTGTGGCGCGGACCTGTTGTAGCTCAGGGTAACTGACCCTGCACGGAACGCACTGATAGTCGTAAAACTCGATAATGGTGATATCTGTGTTTGCGCTGCCAGAAGAGGGCGTGAGCGGTGATAGCAACAATTCCTGGTGAGCGCTTAATATTGATTGTCGTTCCTCGGCAACCCGACCTTGTCCGCGGCGTAACAGCGCTCTACGGATCGCATCGCTCACTGCTTCATCGTCGAACACGATGTCAGGATGCATGAGGAGGTATTCTCTCACCAGGTCGGGATCAATATTACCCGTTGAGGAGGGATCGGAGTCACTGGAGCCACAGGCTACGGCGGCAAGGACCAAGATGAGCATGACAAAATTTCTTAGGGCACGGTGCATGCGGTTTTTGGCTTCCTGGCAGTGCGCTACTGATTCGCCTTGATAACAAAAGAGTGCGGCTCGCGTAATGCTGTTGTAATGAGCAGGGAGCCGTCCTCCTGCCATGAGGTCCCCGGAGGTAACGGGCCGCCTTTGCTGATGTCACCCAGATATGCTCCGTCCTTTAGTAACGCATAGGTCTTGTCCGTTCCCAACTGACGGACTGTGAACGAGACGGTGCTGCTTGCTACAGGTCCAGCGACTAGCGTTACGACAAGAGCGTCTTTTGCGCGATCAAAAACGGCCTGCGTGACACTGGCTTCAAGGTAGTCTATATCGCTGATGAACGGGTCTGCGAAGTGGGACTTCTCCCAGGGTCGGTTATAGATCTCCCAGAGTCCGTCTTTCGGATTGATGCTCGCAAAGCCGACTAGGACGTTGCCCGTCAACGGACCCACGTTGTGAATGTACCCCAGCCAGTCCCGAAAGAAGTTGTATATATAAAACCTTGTGTGCGGATAGTAGTAGCCCCCGTCCTTCCACGTCGGCTCGAAGTGCGCGTCGGCGTAATCGATCATTGTCTGTACCGTGTCCGTATCGCCAACCTCAGAAGCCAAGAGGGCAAAAAAACCGAAGTCGAACGACACGCCCCACCCCATGTTTTCGAAGGGCCAGCCTCTTAGCAATGATGGAAAGTAGCGTTCTTTCTGATCTGGATAAATGCTCTCGATATATTCCTTGTCCCAAACGTGCTGGGCGTGACCATTCCAACCATCAGCCCAGGCATAGGTTGCAGGGACAACTTCATCCTCTTTAACTTTCATAAAATACATCGTGGTATTTGTTTCGGGGTCAATATAGTTACGCTTTTGCATAACCTTCTTAAACTCTTTGCGGACCTTTACCGAAAGCTCCGTACCATTTTCTAGGTCGTAGGACATAAGGCCGAGAATAGGGTGCTGGTTGCACTCGGCGTAAACGGCATTGCGCTCGCACTCAATGCCGCGGTAATGATCCTCCTCAAATTGATTGGCGATGACATTGGTC
Source organism: uncultured Halioglobus sp. (assembly GCA_905480565.1). Classification (GTDB taxonomy): domain Bacteria; phylum Pseudomonadota; class Gammaproteobacteria; order Pseudomonadales; family Halieaceae; genus Marimicrobium. The sequence continues at coordinate 2,436 of CAJQQW010000032.1, forward strand.
AGTCGATGGAAGTCATATTTCATTTCGATGGGACCCTGGCCATATTCAACCGGTGCGAAGCGAAATGTGAGAGAGCCCGGTTCCTCGTAGCGATTGTCGTCGAATAAGTTTTGGTGCAGGCCCACCATCTGTAAAAGATGACCGCTATACATAATGTTCTTTTTAATATT
>CAJQQW010000033.1 GCA_905480565.1 uncultured Halioglobus sp.
GCGCCGGCATCCACCGCGGCCTGAGCGAGCGCGTAGCCCATTTTTCCGGAGCTGTGGTTGGATAGATATCGCACCGGATCCAGTGCCTCCCGAGTGGGCCCGGCGGTGATAACAACGCGTTTGCCTGCCAGCAGCCCGGTGTCGAACACGCTGGCGGCCGCTGCCGCGATCATGGCCGGCGTCTCCATGCGCCCTGGTCCGATATCACCACAGGCCTGTTCTCCGGTTGCTGGTCCAACTATATGAGCGCCTCGCCGCGTGAGTGTCTCGATGTTTACCGCGGTGCCGGCATTCTTCCACATTTGCTGGTTCATCGCAGGCGCCAGCATTAACGGCGCCGGACAGGCCAGTGCAACCGTAGACAAGAGATCCTCTGCGCGGCCGCTGCTCAGTCGCGCGATTACGTTTGCGGTGGCGGGGGCTATTAGCAGCAGATCCGCCCACCGGGCCAGTTCGATATGCCCCATGCCCTTCTCGGCCTCCTCATCGAGCAACTCGGTGTGTACCGGGTGACCTGAGAGGGCTTGCAGGGTCAGTGGTGTAATAAATGCCTGCGCGCCTGATGTCATTATCACGCGCACATTGGCGCCGTGCTCCTGTAACTGGCGGATCAATTCGGCCGCTTTGTAAGCCGCGATGCCGCCGCTGACGCCGAGCAGAATATTGCGATTGAAAAGATGTGCCATTTGCCTACCCAAGCTGGGAAAATAGCGGAGGTGGAAAGATACCATTGTGCTGCAGCATTTGACACTGGAGGGCAGTTGCTCACGGAGGGGCCAATTGAAGCCATTGGGAGGCATATCGGCAGAGGGCCCGCGCAGCAGGTTGCTGGAACGAGGCGCAGCGGCATTGTCAGATGAGGAACTGCTGTCTCTGCTGCTGCACTTGGGCTTTGACGGCAATAATGCGCCGCTGCTGGCGCGGAACCTTTTGGCGGATTTCAATGGCCTGATTGGATTGGCGCGGGCCGGGGGGCCTGTCCTGCTGGCTCATCCGGGAATGGGGCCAGCGCGCTACGCGAGACTGGCGGCGTCCATGGAGCTGGCCCGGCGGCAAGCGTTGCAGGAGATGCGGGCCAATGGTGATGTGCTGAAAAGCCCCGGACATACGCGGCGATTCCTGAGGCATCATCTGGGCGCTCGCTCACGAGAGGTATTCACCTGTCTGTTCATGGACAGCCAGCATCGGGTGTTGCGTTGCGAGGACTTGTTTTTCGGCACGCTCGACGGCGCGGCGGTGTACCCGCGGGAAGTGGCGATCCGGGCGCTGCAGTACGGGTCGGCAGCGGTCATATTTGCCCACAATCACCCCTCCGGTGTGTCAGAGCCCAGTGCCGCCGACCGCCGCATCACGGAGCGCTTGGTCGGTGCGTTGGCCCTGTTGGACATTCGGGTGCTGGACCACATCATCGTGGGCAGCGGGCAGTCCTACTCTTTCGCGGAGCAGGGGTTGCTCTAGGGTGTTCAGCAAGCAAGGTCGGCCCCTGGCGATGGGAGTAAAAACAGCTTTTTGGCGCTAAAGTTGATTAGGTCAGGGTGTTCTGGTATAAAAGCGCGCTCTGTGCGGTCAGGGATTTTCAGAGTTTCTGGATGCCGCCGTTTATTTCGGAAATTCCCGCCTGTTTTGGGGAGAGTGAGAATCATGGCTAGAGTCTGTCAGGTTACCGGCAAGCGTCCGGTAGCAGGAAATAACGTATCACACGCGAAAAACCGCACACGTCGGCGCTTTTTGCCTAACCTGCACCAACATCGCTTCTGGTTACCCTCAGAGAAGCGCTTTGTCAGCTTGCGCGTATCGAGTAAGGGTATGCGCATCATCGACAAGAAGGGCATTGAGCAAGTGTTGTCAGACATGCGTGCTCGTGGTGAGAAGGTATAAAGGAGAAAACTGGTGAGAGAGAAGATCAGATTGAATTCAACTGCGGGTACCGGCCACTTTTATACGACGGATAAGAACAAGCGTACTATGCCGGACAAGCTCGAAATCAAGAAGTATGACCCGGTTGTTCGCAAGCACGTGGTCTACAAGGAAGGCAAGATCAAGTAGCCCGGCCATGCCGCAGCGCGCAGACAAAGAAACCCCGGCAACTACCGGGGTTTTTTGTGTCTGCGTCGAGGAAAACCGGGTGCATCGCCACTATGCCTGAATTGCCAGAAGTTGAAACGACCCGTCGAGGGGTGTCGCCCCACTGTGAAGGTCAGCGGGTGACTGCCGTGGAGGTGCGTGATCATCGCCTGCGCTGGCCGGTGCCGGATCAGCTTCCAGCGCTGCTAGTTGGACAGGTGTTCCAGAGCGTTGAGCGGCGGGCCAAATATCTGCTGTTTCGGACCAGTGCAGGCACTTTGCTGGTCCATCTTGGCATGTCAGGTTCGCTCCGGTTGGTGTCCCAAGAAGAGCCGCCCCGGCGCCATGACCACATAGATATCCTGCTGAAGAATGGTTTGTGCCTGCGCTATCACGATCCGCGTCGCTTTGGCTGCTGCCTCAGGTTGGAGAAGGGAGAACTACACCCCCTGCTGGGTAAGCTGGGCCCGGAGCCACTGTCCGCAGGGTTTGACGGAGACTATCTTTATCGCTGCTCCCGGGGCCGTAAAGGGCCTATAAAGAACTTTATAATGGACGCGAAAGTTGTTGTTGGTGTTGGTAATATTTACGCTAACGAGGCGCTTTTTCTCGCTGGAATCCGGCCGGATCGCGCCTCCGGACGCATATCCCGTGCTCGCTACGACGACTTGGCGAGCCAAATAAAGCAAGTACTTACTACCGCCATAAGCAACGGTGGAACTACCTTAAGAGATTTTGTGGGCGGCGATGGTAAGCCGGGATACTTCGCCCAAAAGCTGTTGGTTTATGGTCGAAAGGGAGAGCCCTGTAAGCAGTGTGGCCACACGCTCCGCGAGGCTCGACTGGGCCAGCGCTCCAGCGTCTACTGCGTGACCTGCCAGCGCTGAACAGGCTAAACTAGGGCAATAAGAGAGGGGAATAAGAACCACTGGGGGTAATAGTGATGAAAATAAAATCAGCTACACGTCGGGCCACGGCTGCCCTGCTAATCAGTTGTCTGGCGATGCCGCAGATATTATGGGCGCAGCAGGCTGTGGACGAAAGCCCGAGTGAATGGGCAATGGTGGGTGATCTGCTTGTGGCGAGGCCTATAGGTTTGGTGCTTACCGTGGGCGGAGCTGCAGTGTTTCTGGTCAGCTTGCCATTCACGCTGCTGGCAGGGCATGCCAGTGAAGCGGCCGATACCCTGGTTGCTGGGCCGGCTGAAACCACGTTTATGCGCTGCCTTGGTTGTCGACAGCCCGGCTATACCAACAAGGATAGCGAGGCGATCAAGCGTCGTGAAGAAAGGCGTGCCGCCGAAAAAGCTGATTTGGAATCCGCCGCGCAGACAGACTCCTGAGGTCTGCACTAGCGGCTGGTGAAACGCTCCTGCAGTGCTGTGGCCACGTTGGGCGGCACAAAGGGACCGATGTCGCCATTCAGGGAGGCAATCTCTCTTACCAGTGACGATGAGATGTAGGACAGGTGCTCCGCTGGAGTGAGGAATACACTCTCAAACTCTGGATACAGGGCCCTGTTCATATTAGCTAACTGAAACTCGTATTCGAAATCTGCCACCGCGCGCAGCCCTCTTAACACGCATCGGGCGTCCTGGCTTCGGGCGAAATCTACCAGAAGATTGCTGAAGCCGGTAACTTCTACATTGTCCAGATGTGCAAGGGCTGTCTCACACAGCTCGACACGCTCTTCCAGGTTGAACAGCGGAGTTTTTGTCTCGCTGTAAGCGATCGCAACCACAACCCGGTCAAACAGTTTTGCGGCCCGCTCGGTCAGGTCCACATGCCCGTTGGTAATGGGATCAAATGTGCCTGGGTAGATAACGCAATTGGTTCTCATTGAGGCGGCCACCGGTGCGTGCAGGATGAAAGATGGTAAACAATTTGGGCTGCAGCGACAATGCGTTGGCCCAGGCCCTGTTACCGGGCAGTGCTGAGCGGCGACACCCGATACAAACGATAGGCCACGGCCCCGGCGCGCTTGTCCCGGTGCAGGTGCCAGTCCTCGGGTGTTATTAGTGTGCCTTCTTTTACATGTGTTTCGACATAGACAAGCGATCCTTCTCGCACAATGTTGTATTGGGAGAGTGCATTGATGGCGGGTTCCACAAGGCCGGACTGAAAGGGTGCGTCAAGAAACACGATGTCATAGGGCGCAGCGGCGTGCTCGACGGCGTCCCCGGCGGTGCTCGCGATGCAGTGGCCGCGTTCAGTTGCGCCCAACGCACTCAGGTGCTCACTTATCTGGTGCAGCGCGGCGGGCGAGCTGTCAACAAAATCGCAGTGTGCCGCTCCGCGTGACAGTGCTTCCAGCCCCAGGGCTCCGGTGCCGGCAAACAGGTCTGCGCACTTTGCCCCCTGAATCTCTGCCGCCAGCCAGTTAAACAGTGTTTCCCTGATGCGGTCGCCGGTCGGACGCAGGCCTGCGGCGGGCTTGAAGGAGAGCTTGCGCCCCCGCCATTGCCCCCCAATAATGCGGACCTGTTGTTTTCCCGCTTGCTTGCCGGCGTGTGACATGTGTTCGCGATATCCAAGGGTGGTAAGATAGGCACCTTCCCGGCGCTCGTGAGGGCGTTCATTTTACCACGACCCTGACGGCTTGTTGTAAGCACGAACCGAATGCCCTGTTGGCTCAAACCGCAATAGCACCCGGGCGATTGAGATTGATTGATTGTGAGGAGTGACGTCATGGCCGTTTCCACTGAAAACCTGCTAGCCCTGGCCAAGGCGGATCCACTGCTGGCCGGTATAGTCCTGGGTGCGTTTTTTTTCACCGTGGCTGTGGTCGTCTGCCTGACAGGCTGGATAGGCAAGCGCTTCGCTAAGGGCGTGGGCAAGCCTGCCCAACCGTCCGATGTTGTATCGGAACCCGAGCCAGAGCCAGAATCGGCGCCAGAACCAGAACCAGAACCAGAACCAGAACCAGAACCAGAACCAGAACCAGAACCAGAACCAGAACCAGAACCAGAACCAGAACCAGAGCCAGAACCAGAACCAGAGCCAGAGCCAGAGCCAGAGCAGGAGCAGGAGCAGGAGCAGGAGCAGGAGCAGGAGCAGGAGCCAGACTCCGCAGCATCGAAAAGGAGCCTTTTCGCTCGCCTGCGTCAGGGCCTGGGGAAGACCAGCGACAAACTTCTGCAGGGCGCAGGGACTCTGTTCCTGGGTCGTAAGGAAATCGACGATGATCTCTTCGAGGAGCTGGAGTCGGCCTTGTTGATGGCGGACGTCGGTGTCGATGCAACGCTGGATATAATAGAGCGGCTGACAAACCGGGTGTCTCGCAAAGAGCTCACACAACCCGAGTCACTGCGCGCGGCGTTGCGCGAGGAGTTGCTTGGTCTGCTGCGGCCTTGTGAGAGTCCGCTCGAGGCTTCCGGGCACGCTCCCTTTGTTATTCTTATGGTCGGAGTGAATGGTGTTGGCAAGACCACTACGATTGGCAAGTTGGCCAAACACTACATAACCGATGGCAAGTCAGTGATGTTGGCGGCGGGCGATACCTTCCGCGCGGCTGCTGTAGAGCAGCTTGAAGAATGGGGTGAGCGAAATGGTGTGCCGGTTGTTGCCCAGCACACTGGTGCAGATAGTGCCTCGGTGATATTTGATGCGCTGGAGGCGGCCAGAGCGCGTAATATCGATGTGCTGATTGCGGATACGGCGGGTCGGCTTCACAATAAGGACAACCTCATGGAAGAGCTTGAGAAGGTCGTTCGCGTAATCGGCAAGCTCGACGCCGGTGCGCCCCATGAGGTGATGCTTGTACTGGATGCCGGCACCGGACAGAACGCCCTGGCTCAGGCGGAAAATTTTCAGCAGTGGGTCGGTGTGTCTGGTATCACTCTGACCAAACTGGATGGCACAGCCAAGGGAGGAATTATCTTTGCTATCGCGAAGAAGCTGAGTCTTCCGATCCGTTACATCGGCGTCGGTGAGGCAGTGGACGATTTACGACCCTTCGAGGCCGAGGCCTTCATCGATGCCTTATTTGCTGTAGATAAACCGCTTGAATGATCACCTTCGACCGGGTCAGTAAGCGCTTTGGGGAGGGCCACGACGCTCTTAGGGAGGTCAGCTTTGAAATAACCCGGGACGAATTGGTATTTCTCACCGGCCACTCCGGTGCGGGCAAAAGTACGTTGCTGCGGCTCATTATGTTGATGGACCGCCCCACCCGGGGCCAGGTAGTGGTTGACGATCAAAACCTGGGAGAGGTGCGCCCGCGCGGCATACCAAGACACCGGCGGAATATCGGCGTTGTATTCCAGAATCATCGGCTGCTGCACGATCGGTCAGTTTTCGACAATGTGGCATTGCCGCTGGTCATAGCAGGCTATGACTACCGCGAAGTTGGGCGGCGGGTGAGAGCCGCTCTCGATAAGGTCGGGTTGCTAAAGCGCGAGCATGCTATGCCCGTCACCCTTTCTGGTGGCGAGCAGCAGCGCGTTGGGATTGCGCGAGCGGTGGTGGGCAAGCCAAAAATTCTTCTGGCCGACGAGCCCACGGGCAACCTCGACCCGGAGCTCTCCGCGGAGATCATGAACCTGTTTGAGCAATTCAATCAGGTGGGTGTCACAGTCCTGATTGCCAGCCATGATCTGGTTCTGATTGCCCGCATGCAACACCGTCTCCTCACCCTGCGTGAGGGCGGCCTCGTCACTGGGGGTGCGCTGTGAGCGAACGCCGGGAAAGCTCTTCCCGCCGAGGGGGCGCGAGTCACAGCCGGGCCGGGCTCCGTGATCAATACAACGCGTGGTTACAACACCATCGGTTGTCGGCGGCGGATAGTTTGTCGCGTGTGCTGGGCCAGCCGGGAGCGAGTCTGCTCACCTGGCTGGTGATCGGTATTGCACTGGCATTGCCAGTGGGTCTGAATATCGCGCTGGATAATATCAACCAGTTAAGAGCCAGCTGGGAGAGCCCCGCCAGTATTTCCGTATTTCTCGAGGTGCGGATTAGCGAGGAGGAGGCGCGGCAATTGCAGGTCGAGCTGGCGAGCTGGGAGCAGGTCAGAGAGACGCGTTTGATTGCGCGAGACGAGGCGTTGGATGAGTTCCGCAGTCTCTCCGGGTTTGCCGACGTCCTGTCCAGCCTAGAGGAAAACCCCTTGCCGCATCTGATTCTGGTAACGCCAGTTGCATCCGGTGATGACCAAATGACTGACCTTCATGCGCAGCTGCAACAGCATGAGGGAGTGGCAGAGGCGGTGCTGGACATGGCCTGGTTGCAACGGCTGGCCAGTGTGATGGAGCTGAGTCGACGACTGGTGATCGCAATTGGCGGCATGCTGGTCATCGGCGTACTGCTCATTCTTGGCAACACTATTCGCCTTGCGATCGAGAGCCGCCGAGAGGAAATTGTGGTCGTGAAGTTGGTAGGGGGCAGTAATGGCTTTGTGCGCCGCCCCTTCCTGTATACCGGTCTCTGGTACGGCGTGGGCGGCGGTTTGCTGGCTGGCCTGCTGGTATCCTGTGGCCTGTGGTTTCTTGAAGAGCCAATTGGCGCACTTGTATTGCTCTACGAGAGCGGCTTCAGGCTTTCTGGCCTCGGCGTGATGGGCATTCTTAACCTGGTCATCATCGGAGGATGCCTCGGTTTGGCGGGGGCTTGGGTAGCGGTATCGCGCCACATCGCCCGCATAGAGCCGCGCTAGCCAATTTACTTATAACCTAAAAGAATATAAAAAGATGTTCTGATTAGTCTTTTGGCAGGGAACTTTGCGCGTGTTAGCACTCTAAGAGATTGAGTGCTAAAATGGGGAAAGACCAAGAGGGGGCGTATGATGACAAACAGCCTACAACCTATTGACCAGATGGTGCCCGGCGCCAATCTGCCTGCTTATGTTCAGGCCGTCAGCAGTATTCCGATACTGTCCGTAGCGCGCGAACGCGAGCTCGCGGAAAGCCTGTTTTATAATGGCGAGCTGCAGGCAGCAAGGGAACTGGTTATGTCGCATTTGCGATTCGTTGTGCATATTGCGCGCAGCTACTCAGGCTACGGCCTCGCCGAGGCGGACCTCATACAGGAAGGTAACGTCGGCCTGATGAAGGCGGTGAAACGCTATAACCCTGAGAAGGGCGTGCGTCTTGTTTCCTTTGCAGTTCACTGGATTAAAGCGGAGATGCACGAGTTCATCCTGCGTAATTGGCGGATCGTCAAAGTGGCTACGACCAAAGCCCAGCGTAAGTTATTTTTCAATTTGCGCAGCGCCAAGAAGTCGCTCTCCTGGCTCAGTGCAGATGAAGCCCAATCCATTGCAGATGACCTCGGCGTTGATGTCCGTGAGGTGCAGCGCATGGAGGGCCGTTTGAGCAGCAGAGATCTCGGATACGATCAGCCAGTGGATGGAGAAGACGACAGCGCCTGGCAGGCGCCGCAGTACTTTTTGGAAGATCAGAGCTCTGACCCCTCCGATATTCTGGAATCCAGTGATTGGCAGAACAGCAATGAAGCCCTACTGCATAGTGCGATGGGCGAGCTTGATGAGCGCAGCCGGGATATTCTGGCCCAGCGCTGGCTGTCGGAGAAAAAATCGACACTCCACGACCTCGCCGATCAGTACGGTGTATCCGCCGAACGCATCCGGCAGCTCGAACAGGCGGCAATGAAGCAGATACGCGTCAGTTTTTCTGCCTGAAATATCATCCTCTAGTAGGCGGCCCGGCCGCCTCTCGGTTACACTTCAGCAATGGCAAAATTGTTCATTACCCTGGGTTCACTGAGTGGCATGCTTGCGGTGGTGCTGGGCGCATTCGGCGCCCATGCATTGAAAAGCAGGCTCGATGAGTATGCCTTGGGTGTTTTCGAGACGGCGGCACAGTACCACTTCAATCACAGCCTTGCCCTGTTGGCAGTGGGTGTAATTGCACTCAGTCAGCCCCAGACTGTGATGCTGAAAAGCAGTGGTTGGCTGTTTGTTATCGGCATACTGATCTTTTCAGGTAGCCTGTACCTGTTGAGTGTCACCGGTATCCGCTGGCTGGGAGCCATTACCCCCGTGGGTGGATTGGCATTCATTGCTGGCTGGGCCTGCCTGGCGGCGACCGGCTGGAAGTTGCTGGTCTGACCGGCTGGTGTAGATGCGTTGGAAGACCCTGTAAAAAAGCGAGGCATTCGCAGTTACGTGCTGCGCGTGGGGCGCATGACGCCTGTGCAAAAGCGCGCTCTGGAGGACAACTGGCCACGGTGGGGTTTGGACTACGATGACGGACCGTTGGATATTGACGCGGCTTTCGGTCGGCCCGGACGCAGGGTACTTGAGATCGGCTTTGGTATGGGCCACTCCCTGACGCAAATGGCAGCGGCGCGGCCGGATACCAATTTTATTGGCGTAGAGGTACACCGGCCTGGTATAGGTAAGTTATTTCATGGTCTGGAAAATACCGGTGCGAACAATGTCCGGGTCTATTGTCACGATGCGGTAGAGATCCTGCGCGATTGTATTGCGGATGCGTCTCTCGATACCGTGCAAATATTTTTCCCTGACCCCTGGCACAAAAAACGACATCAAAAGCGTCGCCTGGTGCAGGCGCCGTTTGTCGGCCTGCTGGTGAAAAAGCTTAAAGAGGGCGGGACTTTGCACCTTGCCACGGACTGGGAGAGCTACGCAGAGCAAATGATGGACGTACTAGGCGCCGAGGAGTCCCTTGTTAATTCATTTGGTGCGGGTTGCTTCTCGCCGCGGCCCGACGACCGACCTTTAACCAAATTCGAAAAACGCGGAGAACGACTCGGCCATGGAGTCTGGGATTTGCTGTTTATCCGCACCTGATGCCCGCCGCGTGGCCTGCGAATCTAGAAAAACTCTGCCACAACGGTATCAAGGAAACGTCGTCCCAGCTCGGTCGTCGTCACGTGAGCACCTTGTTGCAAAAGCAAACCACGCTCACATAGCGACGCAAGACGAGGCTCGACCGTGGCGCAGTCCAGTCCGGTCCGGTCCGCGAACAGTGATAGAGAAAAACCCCCGTTCAGGCGCAGTGCATTCAACATGAACTCCCCGATGATTTCACTTTTGTTTAATACGCGGGTGCTTGAGACGAACGCACCGTCGATTGCGGCCATATAGTCTGCAGGCTGGCGGCGCTTCGCGCGGCGCACGATGCGCCCGTCAGGTGATGTGACTTTGCCGTGAG
>CAJQQW010000034.1 GCA_905480565.1 uncultured Halioglobus sp.
ACAATGCCGTTCACGCCGTGAATATAGGCTTCGCTCAACTGCCCTCCATGCGTGTTGCAGGGCAGGCGTCCGTCAGGGCGCATCGCACCATCTAGAACGAAATCACCGGATTCTCCATGGCCGCAGAAATTCCATGCTTCCATTTGCCACAGGACAATGGGCGAGAATGCGTCATAAATTACCGCCGCATCGATATCGTCTGGGGTCAAATCGCTCATTTCGTAACAGTTGCGAGCTGCCGTTTCCATCTCTGGAATACCTGCGAATTCCTCGCGATAAAACGACGTCATTTGTTCCTGGTCCGGAGCAGCCGCTTGGGAAACGCCGCGTACACTGACTCCTGGCTGTTTGAGGTCTCTGGCGCGCTCAGGCGTGGTCACGATGACGCAAGACGCGCCATCACTTTCCTGGCAACAATCAAACAGCTGCAGGGGGTCTGCAATCATGCGCGCGTTATCGTATTCCTCCCGGTCGAAGTGTCGTTCATAAAAAAATGCGTTTGGGTTCTTGACGGCATACTCGCGGGTTGCATGCGCTACCTCGAACAGAGCGTCTCTTGTTACACCCGTATTGTGCATCCAGCGCTGCGTAAACATGGCAACCCAGCTAGCGGGCGTCAGCAGTCCATAGGGCATGTACCAGCCCCAGTGAATCGCATCTGCTGTCGTGATAGCACCTGATACGCCATCAGAAAATCGGTGCCCCGAGCGTCCGTTCAGCGCCCTAAATACAGCAACACATTCCGCCATGCCGGTAGAGACTGCCATTACGGCCTGATGCAGGCTGCCGGTCGCCGCGCCCCCGCCATAATGAGAGCGCCCCCAAAAAGTCAGTTCACCACAGCCCACCGCACGGGCGACCTCGATCTCATCATTGCTGTCCATTGTGAAGGTTGCCATACCGTCGATGTCTTCGGGTTTGAGGCCCGCGTCATCAATCGCACCCTTAACGGCCTGCGCGGCCAGGGAAAGCTCAGAGACGCCAGAGTTCTTGCTGAACTTGGTGTTGTATGCCCCGACAATAACCGTCTTGTCCTTTATATTTGCAACCACGGCTATGCCTCCTTCGGCAAAGTGAGTTGAATGGTGCCCTGCATGTGCATGCCCCAGATATTATTTTCACCGAGGATGTTAATGTCGACGGTGTCACCGTTAACGGCCGTTACTTCTCCGGTCATAGCCATTACCATTCCGGGAATATTGGGGGCGCCGAGTTTCAGGTCGATAGAGTTCACCGTGGCCTCTGGCCCAGACCAGTCGGTCGCGAAGCGTGTCATAAGCCCTTGGCTTGTCAGAATATTCATGAACACGTCAGGGAGACCCACTGCCTGCGCTTCAGCCTTACTGTGGTGAACGGGCTCGAAATCACGAGTCGCCAGTGCGCCGCAGACGACAAGGCCCGTTGATATATCGATATCGGTCGATTGTAGTTTATCGCCGACTGAAACGTCGGCTGCGGTTAGTGTTTTGTATTCGCTCATTGTTCTGTGTCCTCTAGACCGGGTAAAACTGCGGCAGCACGGTTTTTTCGTCTACCTGTTCAACCTTGCCTTTCACTTTCATGCCTATACTCAGCTCTTCATACTCGCAGCCAACAAGGTTCGCGACGAAGTGCGTGCCCTCGGCGAGCTTGATAACCGCGCAAATCGGATCCTTGGGATAGCCCGGAATCACGGGATGACGCAAACAGGTGTACGACATGATTTCGCCGTCGAGTGTCGATTCAATAGAGTCCCAGTCCATGGACTGGCATTCTCCACACATCGGACGCGGTGGGTGACGCAGTGTGTCGCAATTCTTGCAGCGCTGAATAAGCACCTTGCCCTCGTCACAGGCGTCCCACCACCACTTGTTGTCGTGTCCTCGAGGCGAGGGTATGCGTGTGGGCACTTCAAGAGCACCATCATCAGTGGCTGCAGTGGGCTGCTCCTGCGGAGCAAACTTCAATACCTTGAAACGCTGGGTCCCCACCACGTCGTTGTGCTGATCAGTGAAGGTGGACAGCGTCTCGAAAAAGTAACCGGTGCCGCGAGCGGTTGTTTTTCGCTCGGAAATATTGTCGATGATCATGTGTACGGAGATGTTGTCACCAATACAGCTTTCTTTCATGTATTGCTGCTTTACATTTGTACCGAGGACGCCGGTAAAGCCGTGCCGGTTGAAGACCTCTACCAGAGTGGACATCGCATTGGGTGCGCGTCCCTGGGTGACCTGAAAACCCTCCTGGCCCCAGACGTACATCATGGCGGGAGGGGCGATGGTGTGGCCACGGGAGCTGTTGGCGGCCCATTCGGCATCGAGATAGGCGGGATTGGTCTCGCCGAGTATCTCTGACCATTGCCGAATCATCGTCTCGTTTATGTCGTCGGGGGCGGGCGTCGTGGGATATACAACCTGCCCCACGAAGGAATAAATTTCTTCTTCGAACGCTTTTTGTTCTTGCTCATTCATCGAAAGGTAGTCCTCTTTAAAGTGAAAGCGTCAAGTTCACGGGTCATGTCTTTTAGGGCTAATATGACTAAAACAAGGAGATATGGGCGCAAGCTTGATCGGATTATGCGACACAGCGATTACGCTTCCCCTCGGTGCTGTCAACATGCTACCGGTGCGTGGGCATTCCCAGGCCATGCGTGGCAACCAGTCCGCGCAACACTTCGACCACGCCGCCGCCAAACGTGTTTATAGTGGCTCGTCTGTATTCGTGCTCCAAATTGCCGTGTAAGACATTGCCGTCACTGCCGGCCGCGATCAAAGCATGGGGGCCAACGACGTCCATCAGCAGTCGACATATCTCAATCATTATTTCCGTCGAGTAGACTTTGATAGCAGACGGAAAGACCGGGTTCATTTCCTGCTGGTCCAATTGCCACGCCATGCGCGCATTCATTACCCGCATTGCCTCGAGGTGAGCGTAAACTTCAGCAATGTTGCGTTGGGCGCTCGCATCATCAATCACGCGCAATCCGTCTGCTGTTCTTGTTGAGCGTGCCCAGGTCAGTGCGTCCCGAAACAGCTTCCAGCCCTGGATGCCCCAGGCAGCCAGTCCTACCCGTTCGTGGTTAAGTTGCTCGGTAATCAGACGCCAGCCGCCGTTTTCCTCCCCAACAATCATATCGAGCGGCACTTTGACGTTGTCATAGTAAGTGACGTTGGTATGAACGCCGCCAAGCGTTTCAATAGATCCGCGAGAAAATCCCGGGTCCTCGGTGGAGGCAACCAGTATGGATATACCCTTGTGTTTCTTGACGTCTGGGTCAGTGCGAACGGCGAGAAAGACATAGTCGGCGCCTTCCGCTCCGCTGGTAAAAATTTTGCTGCCATTGACCAGATAGTGATCTCCATCCTTGACCGCAGAGGTACTGAGTGCCGCGAGATCGGTGCCGGCAGAGGGTTCTGTGTAGCCAATAGCGAAGTGCATCTCGCCAGCCGCAATGCCGGGCAGGAATCGTTTTTTCTGGGCTTCAGTACCCTGGCTTATGATGGCAGGGCCCACCGTGTTCAGCGTGACGAAGGGTGTGGGGGCACCCGCCAGTAATGCCTCTTCGTAACGGATGAGTTGCTCGCTTTCGGTGAGGCCGCGACCACCGTATTTCTTCGGCCAGCCGATTGCCAACATACCGTCCTCACCCTGCTTGCGAATGAGGGCTTTGTACAGGTCGCCGCTTTCCGCGTTGCGGAGTTCCTCGCGGTATTCAGGCTTGACCAGATCGGTGAAATAATCGCGAAATTCCTTACGCAATTCTCGCTGGTGCTCAGTGTAATCAACGAACATGTCAGTACTCCTCGAAATCTATACGCCATATAATATTGATTTTGAATTCAAATTCAACTATTTTGTGCTTTATGTCGACAGTGAATAGCAAGCAGCAGAAAAGCCCGGGTGCCCGCAGTGCCCGCGGAGAGCGCGCGCGGGCGGGCTTGAAAGCGGCGGCATTGCGTGTGCTGGAGCGTGACGGCTACCACAAGATGCGTATTGCCGATGTGACGACGGAGGCGGGCGTGGCCCAGGGGCTTTTCTATCATTACTTTAGCGACCTGAAGTCGCTCACCCGTGAAGTGCTCACTGACTTTGCCATGGCGAGCAATGACCCTGGCGAAGTGGAGAAAAATGTTCCCAAGGGCGACTGGTATGCGCGTATCTTCGCCCACAATTTAGTCATCGTTCGCAGCTATGCAAAGCGACCGGGGATACTGCGCTGCTTGCTGCAGTTGGGCGACGAGGATCCAGAATTTTCAAGCTTGTTGCGCGAAAACTACCGCAACCAGCTGATGTGGCTTGTTGACCTGATGCCTGGCCTGTTCCCCGAAGTCCAATTTCGCCCGCATCAGGCGCTTTTCACCGTTTACTCCCTCGCAGGCATCGGCGAGGGCCTGCTTCGCGAATATTACATAAATGAGAGCAATACCCTGCGCGCGGCCGACCTGTCCGCAGAGCAGTTTGCAGAGTTGCTCAGCATCATGTTTTACCGGGCGTTGTTTCTTGAAAACCCTGACGAACAACAGCTCAATTACACACGCAACCTGACGCCGATGGTCAGGGCACACTGAGGCAAAGAACATGGATTTCAATTTCAGCGAAGACCAGAACGCGATCCGGGAACTGGCTTTCCAGATTTTCACCGATCGGGCAACCGATGAGTTTTTGCTCGATTTTTCGCGCTCCGGAAACACCTACGACGACAGCCTTTGGCAGACCCTTGCTGACCAGGGATTACTGGGTATAGCCGTACCCGAGGTCTGTGGCGGCAGCGGTCTTGGATTGGTGGAGTTGTGCCTGATCCTCGAGGAACAGGGGCGGCGTGTCGCACCGACCCCGGTCTACGCGTCGTTGGTTCTGGGCGGGCTGCCGATTGCCGAGTTTGGCACTGCGGAGCAGCAGGCTCGATATTTGGGTGAGCTCGCGAAAGGGTCATGTAAGCTCAGCGCGGCCATTGCCGAGGTCGGCATGAATGCGGCGGTGGCCACACAGGTCAGCGCGTCGCGCGAGGGCGACCAATGGGTATTGAGCGGCGAGCGCTCCGCCGTGCCCGACGGTGCTGTTGCAGACTATATACTCGTGCCTGCGCGGTGTGAGGAGGGCGAGACGACGATATTTATTGTCGACACTGCGTCGCCGGGAGTTACCGTCAAGGGGGTTGATATCGGACTGTCCGGTGAGCGTGCGGCGAATCTGGTATTGGCAAACGTGAAGCTGAGTGCAGATGCCACTCTGGGAGCACCGGGACAGGGCGAGGAGATTCTGGAATGGTTGCTGCAGCGCGCCAACGTTGGTCATTGTGCCCTGCAGGTAGGCGTTACCGAGGAAGCGATGCGCAGAACAGCGGAGTATGTCAGCGAACGCAAACAATTTGGCATACCCCTCGGCACTTTCCAGGCACTGGCCATGCGTATGGCGGACAGTTATATCGATGTAGAGGGAATTCGCTCCACTTATTGGCTTGCCATGTGGCGCTTAAGTGAAGGCGTCGATGCCCGGGCTGAGGTCCGCATCGCCAAGTGGTGGGCTTGCGACGCGGCTCACCGCGTTGTCTCCACAGCTCAACATTTGCACGGCGGTATGGGGGCGGATGTGGAGTACCCTATTCACCGGTTTTTCCTGATGGCGAAGCTGATCAGTTTTTCATTGGGTAACGCGACGCAGCAACTGGAGCAACTGGGGCAGTTGTTGGCGGAGGATGACGGTCTGGGGTATCGGGCCCTCGAGGTATAGTTGTACGTAATCAACAGGGCTGTGTCAGACTTCCCTTGATTGCACCGCAGAGGTCAAGAGTCGAGGGGTGTCTTTCTTGCTGGAGAGATGTGGGTTCTTTTGTATTGGCTCGAACGACGGCCAGGCGGTGACTGAGGGGCAAGAGATTAGCGATAGGCGTGCGGTGGCGAAACGTTAGCTGACAGCGAACACGACATTCGGCGGCGACGCAATGGCCGCTGGCGCGCCTGTGTTCTTGGTTCCATCAAGGAGAGAGATAATGACTGTAAGTCCAGTGGATCTATCCGGTAAAAAAATTCTGGTCACAGGGCCTACCGGTCAAGTGGCATTGCCATTGGTCGAGCAAATTTCAGCGATTGCTGATGTTTACGCCCTGGCCCGGTTCCGTCAGCCGGAGCAGCGCGAGCAGATCGAGCGTCTTGGAGCGACCGCTTTGCAGGCTGATCTGGCAGACTCGACAAGTCTGGCCGGCCTGCCAGATGACTTCGACTATGTAATGAATTTTGCTGTGGTCAAAAGCGGTGATTTTGACTACGACCTCGCAGCAAACGCGGAGGGTCTTGGGCACCTGATGGTACATTGCCGTAAAGTGAAAGCTTTTCTGCATTTTTCGTCGACAGCGGTTTACGAATATGTCGGCCATGAACCGCGGTGCGAGAACGCGCCCCTGGGAGACAATCATCGAGTCATGTTTCCGACCTACAGTATTTCTAAAATTGCGGCGGAGACGGTCTGCCGATTTGTTGCGAAAGAACATGGAATTCCAACGACCATAGCGAGGCTCAGTGTTCCTTATGGAGATAACGGTGGCTGGATGTACTATCACATGCTGATGATGCAGCAGGGCATACCGATTGATCTGCACCCAGAAAAGCCCAACTACTATAACCCGCTGCATGCGGATGATTACATTGAGAAAGTACCCTATTTGTTGGGCGCGGCTTCTACAGACGTCACTACGGTGAATTTTGGTGGATCACAAAAAGTCAGTATCGAGGAGTGGTGCGCATATATCTCGGAACTCACCGGGTTCGAGCCAGTATTCAACGATAATCCCCAGGCGTTCGGAAGCCTGTGTATTGATCTGGAGAAGATGCATTCATTGATTGGTGAGACTTCGGTAGACTGGCGCGAGGGCATCCGCAGACAAATGCAAAATCTGGCACCTGAACTGCTGAAAGGTTAGCGGATGCGGCGCCGCATCGCGGAAGTGCGGACCACAAGAGGAGTACTCGATGAAGGTGAGCGATTATCTATCTCGGGACGAAGTGGTGTTTCTCACTCGCAGGAGTGATTGGCGCGCCTGCGGCATAGTATTGGGAAACTGGTTGTTGGTCGCGGCGATCTTTCTCGTTGTCGCCATCTGGCCGAACCCGCTTGTTCTT
>CAJQQW010000035.1 GCA_905480565.1 uncultured Halioglobus sp.
ATGAGTTTTATGCACGACACTTTTTTGCCCGCTGGCGAGATGAATTGATGGCAGTGGAGGATGCGGAATGAGTGCTGTGCCAATTGATGCAAGTCCTGAGGAGCATCGCGCACTGGAGCGATTTTATTTTCATGAAGCGCGTTTGCTGGATAATCGACAATATAAACAGTGGCTCGGCCTGGTTTCGGACAACGTGCGTTACGTGGTGCCGTCACGGGTTAACGTTCAGATCAACAACCGCGACCGGGGTAACGAGGAGATGCTTCACCCCGACCGTGAACTGGAGAGCAGCGACTCCATGGGTGCACCGTTGAGGGAGGAAGGATATGCCTTGCTGATGTTACGTGCTGAGCGCGCCTATAAAATTAACTCATGGGCAGAGCAACCGCCGGCCCGCACCCGCCGGATTATAGGCAACATAGAACTGATGGATAGGGAAGACAATAGGCTTCATGTGTTCAGTAATTTTCATCTCTATTATGCGCGCCCCGGCAGCCGCCACACCCTGTACAGCGGCCAGCGCAGGGATGTTCTAAAGGATACCCCTGAGGGGTTCAGGATTGAAGATCGTGAGGTGGTACTGGACTACGCCGATATTGAATTGCCCACGCTCGGCTTATTTTTCTAGGCGCTCGAAAAAACGGAATCTGTTTGTTAATGTGAAGTCATTGTGGTTTCAAGGTGGCCGTTGATCAGGGCGATAAAACTACCACCGTATTTTTGCAGTTTGCGTTCGCCCACACCGGTGAGTCGACCGAACTGCTGCGGGTTTGTTGGCAAGCTGTGACACATTTCTTGCAGCGTGCGGTCATGAAAAATAACATAAGGTGGTACATCCTGTTGCTCGGCGAGCTCCCGGCGGTGTTCTCTAAGAGCCTCCCACAGCGCAATATCAATAGTGTCTGGTAGCAAAGTACGCGTGGTTTGTTTCGCAATCTTTTTCGTGGTGTCACGTCTCAGATTGATTGTTTCGTCGCCTTTTAAAAGCGGTCGACATTTTTCTTCGAGGCGCAGTGCCCCAAACCGTTCGAGGTCTACGCTTAGGTAGCCCCTTGCTACCAGCTGGCGAAATACAGAGCGCCACTGATTATTATCGATATCGATCCCCAGCCCGTGAAGCGGCAGCAGCTGGTGCTCGAATTGGTGAATTTTGTCCGTGTTAGCGCCTCTTAAAACGTCAATCAGATGGTTTACACCAAAACGTTGGCCGGTGCGATAGGCGACACTCAGGGCTTTTCTTGCTGCATCTGTGCCATCCCAGGTGGCCACGGGTTGCAGGCAGGTGTCACAGTTGCCGCAGGGATCCGGCAGTTGTTCCCCAAAATATGCGAGTAAGGATTGGCGCCTGCAGCTGGTCACTTCGCACAGACCAAGCATTGCGTTGAGTCGGTGCTGTTCTGCTCGCTTAAAGGCATCATCGCCATCGGAGGATGCTGTCATTTGGCGCAGCTTGATGACGTCTTGCAAGCCGTAAACCATCCAGGCGTTCGCGGGCTCGCCATCGCGGCCGGCGCGCCCCGTCTCCTGGTAATAGGCTTCTACGGTTTTAGGCATGTCGAGGTGCGCCACGAAGCGTACGTTAGGTTTGTCTATCCCCATGCCGAACGCGATTGTTGCGACCATCACCAGACCCTCTTCGCGAAGGAAGCGAGACTGGTGCTCGGCTCTCAAACTGCTGTCTAGGCCCGCATGATAGGGCAGGGCGTTGAATCCCTGTGATTGCAGCCAAGCGGCGGTTTCTTCAGTTTTTTTACGTGACATGCAATAAACAATGCCAGCGTCAGCTGGGTGCTCTTCTTTCATGAAGCGCAGCAGCTGTTGCCGAGCGTTGCTCTTGAGTCCAATTCGGTAGCGGATATTCGGTCGGTCGAATCCGGCGATAAAATGCTGGGCGCCACCGAGATCCAGCCGGGTGATAATTTCCTCTCGCGTGCGTTCATCGGCTGTCGCGGTCAATGCAATGCGGGGTATGTGGGGAAACCGCTCGTGCAACAGGCTCAGCTGGAGGTAATCTGCCCGAAAATCATGGCCCCATTGGGACACGCAGTGCGCTTCATCGATAGCAAACAGAGCGACCGATGCCTCTTGTAGTAGCGCCAAGGTGCGCGGTTGCTTAAGGCGCTCAGGTGCGACGTAAAGCAGATCCAGCTTGCCCGCAAGCAGGTCTTGTTCTACCTGCTGCGCTGTTTGCTGATCCAGTGTGGAGTTGAGGTGAGCCGCGGCGACATCCTGTTGTCGCAGGGCATCAACTTGATCCTGCATGAGTGCGATCAATGGTGAAATAACGATACCACAGCCGTCCCTCACGATCGCCGGTATCTGGTAACACAGCGATTTTCCCCCGCCTGTGGGCATCAGTACCAGAGCATCTCCACCGGATACCAGTGTCTCGATAATCCTGTCCTGGGGCGGGCGGAAGGCGCTGTACCCAAATGTGGAGCGCAGAATGTCATTGGCGGTTGGCATGGGTGCCATTATACCCTGCAACGCATCGGCCGCGACCGCGATCAGTCGGGGTCATAGGTTATTCGTTGCAGTTTACTCGTGTCGACATGCTCGAAATCTGCGCCGTAGATGTGCAGCGATGTGGTCTCCTGGTAGCTGAGTGCATCGTCTTCCAGAACCAGTTTCATAGTAAAAGCTTTGGTTCTTGCTTTGTCTTTCATGAAAGGAGACTGCAATACACCGAAAGTGTCGTCACCTGCTGTTGCGCTCACGTCAAATACGAGAGCCCGCCCTTCGGTTGTCAGTTTGCCGCCGGCCAGGATACAAACGCCTCGAGGTATGGTGAGGGAATGCATGATGGTGCGGGTCTTAGGCTCATAAAGCCAGTGCCCGATCTGGTCGTGGAAGATCAAGCCGCTGGATGATTTGCGCACCACGTGACGGTACCGTATGCCGACCAGTTGCTGTTCCTCGGCATTTTCGGCCGCGCCAGCCACTCTGAATGTGATCTCGTCGTTAAATGCTGTCTTATCGTCTTGGGCCTGATTGTCCGGGGACACATCCATGCCCCTGCTGCCAGACCATCGTCCGAGCAGCCCGGCTAACGGTCCATAATCTATTCCATCGATCACACTGTCCATACTGGGCTTGCTCCCTTGATGCGATTTTTGGCGCTAATGTAGCAGTTTTCCAACATGTCCGGTGCCCTTTTTCGATTTCGGCGCAGGCATGGCGTGTGCTCGTCGCGGGAAGACTTAGATGCGCCCCGGCAAGCGAGGTAGAATGACGTGCTCTTGGGAAACGGCGAGACTCTCTACCTGTTAAATCCGGATGCCGCAGGGTGCAGGCCCGTTTTGCGTGCGTGTTTTTTTTCGATGGGGAAAGTTGCATCGATTGGCGTTTACGTTTATCAATGACTTGGTTTGTTACTTGTGGCCGCGCCTGCACTTGCTAAGCAGGGTGTGGAATATTGTTGTTTATAGTGTGTG
>CAJQQW010000036.1 GCA_905480565.1 uncultured Halioglobus sp.
TGGAGACGAGACCGCCAACTACGAGTTTCCGCTCTATACAAGGGATGGTCAGCGTGTCGACGTACTGCTGAACGCCACGACTCGCCGCGATGTAGATGGAGAAATCACCGGCGTTATTGGAGTGGGCCAGGATATTACCGAAGCGAAATCCGCTCAGGCGGAATCGATTAGTGTGGCTGAGGAGTTAACGCAGTTCGTCGATACAGCGAACGCACCGATCTTCGGTATCGACTCAGACGGCCTGGTCAACGAATGGAACCAGACCGCGGCGAGAATCACAGGCTATCAGAAGTCCGAGGTTCTCGGGAAAGACCTGGTCGCCGAATTTATTACCGATGAATACAAAGCCCCGGTAAAGCAGGTACTGGATGATGCACTGCATGGAGACGAGACCGCCAACTACGAGTTTCCGCTCTATACAAGGGATGGTCAGCGTGTCGACGTACTGCTGAACGCCACGACTCGCCGCGATGTAGATGGAGAAATCACCGGCGTTATTGGAGTGGGGCAAGATATTACTGAGCTCAGGAAAAACGAAAGGGCTCTTAACCAATCTCGAAAAATGGAGACTGTCGGGCAGTTAACTGGAGGAATTGCACACGACTTCAACAATCTTCTTAGCATCATTGGAGGAAATTTGCGCTTCCTCCAGCAAGACATTGGTGACGTGAGTATAGAAATAGCAGAATTGATCGAGGATGCTATGTCAGCGACTAACGACGGCGCTGACCTCACGGCTCGTTTACTCGCTTTTTCGCGTAATCGAATTTTGAAACCAGAATTAAAGGACGTGAACGACACGATTGAAACTTTCTCGAGATTTCTTTCGAGAGCATTGGGGAAAACTATCGATCTCAAAACTGAACTACCAGACGACCACCTTTTCATTAATGTTGACGCCTCACAATTGGAAAATGCGCTGCTGAACCTTGCAATCAATGCACGTGACGCAATGCCCGAAGGCGGAAACATTGTTATTAAAGCAGCGCGGTATTCGGTAAGCGGATCTAACGCTGAAGTACAAAAATCTCGAGCAGCCGACATTGATCTTCAACCCGGGAACTATGTAGTTGTCGTTGTTGAGGATATCGGCACAGGTATAAGTGATGAACATTTAGGGCATGTATATGAACCTTTTTTCACTACTAAAGATGTAGGGAAGGGAAGCGGGCTCGGCCTAAGCATGGTCTATGGCTTTATTCAGCAATCGAATGGTCAATGTGTTATTCGCAGTGAAGTCGGGAAAGGCACTACAGTTTCTATGTACTTTCCAGAAGCTAAAAGCACGGAAGGTACGCACATTCAGCTCGCCACTAGAGCCATGGAGTCAGCGGGTTCTGAGGTTATACTCGTAGTAGAAGATGAGCCCCGCGTAAGAAGAATCACTGTCCGCGATCTCGAGAAGCTAGGCTACAGCACACTCGAGGCTTCTGACGCCACCGCAGCACAAAAAATTATCGAATCGGGGGAAAAGATAGATTTAGTCTTCACTGACGTATTAATGCCGGGAGAAATGGACGGCCAGATGTTAGGTTTATGGATAGAGAATACTCATCCCGAAATACGAGTCGTACTCACCTCTGGCTATACCAAACGTCGGGACACGAAAGGAACTGTATTTCCACTCGTAAGAAAACCCTACAAAATTGACGCACTCGCCAAACAGTTAAGCATTACTCTCGATGAAGCTTAGCATTCGTATTGCTACTCAATTAGGCGGAATCCACAATGTCAGATGAAGAGTCCACCGCCCCGTTGAGCGCCAGGAATCAGCTCGGAAATTCTCCCGATTATTCTAAATTACTGCTTGAAAGCGTTCTTAACACAGTGGGCGAGGCTATTATTACTATCGACAAAGCTGGTTTTATTATTATGGCGAATCAGGCAGCCGCGGACATGTGGGGGTATCCCGTAGATGAGTTGGAAGGCATGGGTTTAATCAAACTCATACCCGAAAAGTATCGTGACGCACATAAAACAGGAATGGAGCGATACTTAGCAGGCGGCGACCCTAGCGTACTAAATAGGCGAATCGAATTGGAGGGACTTCATGCGAGCAATAAGTTATTTCCTATCGAACTTCTGATCCGCGAGAACGATTTCGGACAAGAAAAGATATTCACCGCTGCACTTCGTGATGTCACAAACCGCCGTAAAAAACAGGACCTTTTATTACACAATCACCGACTGGAAGTAGTCGAGCAATTAAGTGGGGGAATCGCTCATGATTTCAATAATTTACTTAGTGTCATAAAAGGGAATCTTTATTTTATTCAACAAAGTATTGGAAACGAAAGCAGTGACGTTTCGAGCTTTCTAGACGACGCGCTCTCAGCAACGCAAGACAGTGCTGATTTAACAGCTCGCTTACTCACCTTTTCTCGCAGCGAGTTCTTAGATTCAGCAGTAATAGAATTGAGTTCTCTACTCAAGAAAACGGTACATTTTTTATCGAGCACCGTTTATTCAAGACTATCCTTGCGGTCTGAGCTCGATACAGCGAACTGCTATATTAACGTAGATTCTATCCAGCTGGAAAACGCATTAGTAAATCTCGTGCTGAATGCACGTGACGCAATGCCTGATGGAGGGACTGTCATAGTAACGGTCGCACGACATAAGCAAGGCAATTCGCAAAGACCAGATTCGGAGTTCGATGAGCGTCGTCTGAACGCAGGTGACTATATTAAGCTGTCAGTTTCCGATACCGGAAAGGGCATAGGCAGCGACCAGCTGAGCCGGATCTTTGAACCATTTTATTCGACGAAAAACGTTGGCAAAGGAAGCGGACTCGGGCTGAGCATGGTCTACGGCTTCACTAAACACTCTGGCGGAAAGTGCGCTGTTGATAGCCAACCCGGTGTGGGGACAACGGTTTCGATGTATTTTCCAGAGGCGAAATCTCCAGAGGACCTCGCTGATAATTCTCACAACGGGCATGTTTTATCTTTTCTCTCAAAAACTATCCTTGTGGTGGAAGGTGACCCGCGCGTGAGGCGAGTCGCGTTACGAGACCTGCGAAACCTCGGCTACAACGTGCTGGAAGCAGAAAGTTCCGATACGGCACAGGAGATTATTGGTTCGCGAGAGCGTGTAGACATGCTCTATTGTGACGTTCATATGCGGGGCGCATTTGGCGTTAAACAACTCATTGCGTGGATTGAAAAGAATCATCCTCACATAAATATTATTTTTGCGTCAGGCTCGACAACAGATGTCGAAGAGATAATGGAAGGCAGTGTTGCGTATAGTGTGGTAACAAAACCTTACACGATAGAAACGCTTTCAGACAAAATCATCACTTCTTTTTCTGAAAAATACTAGGGACAGTATTATGGAAATGAAACGCGTACTCATTATAGACGACGATCCCAGAATAGGGCGAATCATAAAACGGGTAGCGACCAAGTTACAAATTGATGCTTCGGTAATCGACGACTCCCAGCTTTTCGAGTCAAAATATTTGACGTATCAGCCCGATGTAATATTTATGGACCTCCTGATGCCGGGCCTCGACGGCGTCGAACTCCTACGAACGCTCGCTGATAATAATTCTACGGCTTCGGTTGTGTTAATGAGCGGCGTAGAAAAGAGTGTGATAGGCACAGCATCGAAAATGGGAAAATCAATGGGCTTGAACATGTCTGACACGCTGAATAAGCCTATTTGTATCGACAGCGTAGAAACACTACTCATTAAGCATTTTCATTTAGAAAAAAATCAGTCTCGAGGTCAAACTACAACTGCTATAACCGACGCTGACCTGCGCAGCGCACTCGATCGTGAAGAGCTTGTTGTTCACTATCAGCCACAGTTCCGGATGGACACGGGAAAAATTAGAGGTGCAGCAGCCTTAGTACGCTGGAATCATCCAGAGCATGGGATGTTGGATTCAGAACGTTTTCTGCCGATTGCGGAAGAGAATCAGGAGCTAATAGAGCTGTTGACTTACAAGATTCTGGAGATAGCTGCAAGAGATGACAAACGACGGCGAGAAAACAACATAGAGCTTATGCTTTCAGTTAATTTGTCTACAAAACTATTAAGAGATCTGGATTTGCCAGACAAGATATTGCGAATCCTCGCTTTATATCAGGTTGACCCAAGCCGTCTCATATTAGAGGTTTCGGAGAAGGGCGCAATGGAGAATCCATCGCAAACGATGGATATACTTACTCGCTTAAGGCTGAAGAACATTCGACTGTCACTGGATGACGTCGGCAGGGGTTTTTCGTCACTACTTCAAATTTATGGTATGCCATTCAATGAAATCCGGGCAGGAAAAGCGCTTTTTATGGGCACCGCTAACCATAAGGAAGCTGCTGAAACTTCAAGAGTAAGAATCGGCCTGGGCCATAGCCTTGGGCTAGATGTTGTGGCTGAAGGAGTCGCGGATGAGCACACATATGACTGGTTACAATCAATGGGTTGTGACGTGTGTCAGGGGGATTTTCTGGGCGCGCCCGCAGACGCAACGACTTTTATTAACTCGATCGACAAGCACAATAGTGGTTTTCAACCGATTAGCAGATGATCAATCTTGGTTGAGGGGCCGCGGCTACCTTTCGGTCACATCAAACATAATTTTATATCCGTAGCTCTAAAACATCTCTAATATTTCAGAGAACTATTTATTGCCGTTGAATTCCGCTTGTAGACTAACTTTAACTGGCCTCAGTGACTCCATCTCTAGCAGGTATTTCGTCTCTTGCAAATACTAACATGCCAATTGCTGCTGAACCGACCACAAGGCAGAGTGCTGCAAACGCCATCGTGAATCCGCCCTCTCCTTCGGCTAGCCACCCCGTGATCGTCGGGCAAACTATCCCCGATAGAGAAAAAAACGTGACGATAAAGCCCGTTGCTACGCCTGTTCGACCGGGAAAAAGATCAGCACAAATTGAGTAATAGGGGCTGTTTGGCGCCATCGAAAATCCGATTGCTATCGATACAAATGCGACAGCCGACGTAGCAGTGCTCACGAACATGACTGGAATGAAGAAGATTACCGCGACCAATTGACAGATCCAGATGAGATGGACGCGTGCGGATCGCATCCGTCCCGTGCGACGCATAATCCAATCCGAGCACCAGCCTGCTAGCGGCATCAGAAGAAGAGACAAAGCCCAAGGGAGAGTACTGAAGTAGCCAACAGATTTCAGGTTCATATCAAAGGTCTGCTCCAGGTAACCCGGCAACCACGTAAGCCCGAAAAAAAGCACCCAACCGAAAGCGAAAAATGACCATGCAGTCGCCAGAAGTGTTGGATTCAGGAAAATATCCCGCAGGGCAACGTTGTCGCGCGCCTCAACCTTAGATGATTTCGGGGTCCTTTCGTGAGGCGGTTGCTTGTAAATGACAAGAAACACCACGCCCAGGATTGCACCAAGAATTCCGAGAGTTATAAAACTGGCTCTCCAGCCTATGGAAATTATTAACGGGGCCAGGATTAGCCCACCTAACAGAAGTGCCAGCGGAACTCCCAGCAAAACCAGTGACGTTACCCTGCCTAGCTCTCCGGGTTTCACCCAGTCAACAAGCGCCCGATTCATTGCTGGGAAATTCGCACCCTCGCCCATCCCCATCAGTACGCGCAACGCAATAAACATCCAAAACACTTGCACAAAACCCTGCAAAATCATGAACAGCGACCAGAAGAAGAGAGCGCCGGACCATACGACTTTCACGCCATATCGGTCGAGTAGGAAGCCCGAAACGCCGTTCGTCGCCAAGGTGCCGATGGCGAAGGCCGACATTAATAAGCCGAAGGCGCCATCGTGAATATTCAACCCTGACTCAATAGGCTCTATCGCAAATGAAATCACTACCCGGTCGAGATAGTTAACAAGAACCAATAAGAAGCAAAAAGCGGCGATAACAAACCGAAAGCGGCTATCACTTTGGGAGATCGACGACATGCTAGAGGCGGACGTATTCATAGTGTCTCCTAAAGTTCAGTGCCGTTACTCACGCTACTTTTTGAATGTAAAAACGCGATTTTATAATGCGCGAGTACCGGACTGAACAACTGCTGATTTATTAGAATAGTGGTCAGACACTACAGAAAAATATTATCTTGCACAACCAAGGCTATAGACAAGGTCGTGTTTTAGTCGAGCGTATGCTCGCAGCAATGCCTGCGCATTGAAATAGCTACCATAGCCATCTTTCCGATCACTGCAGCTAATGAAGCGTTTGACGTAATCCAATGGTTAAAATGGAGAAGTAGCTGCCTTAGCGGTCGGAAAAAATTCTTCGTTATCGACAGCAACGCCTGGCGTAATGATCTGACCCATACATAAAGGAATCGATGTGAGTTCAGCTATTGTCAGTTATCTGGTGTAGTTAAAGATGGGGTAATAGGCTTCTGCGTGTGAATAAAAAGTTCGACCCGTCGATTTAGCGCACGACCTGAAACATTGTCACTCCCGTCGATATTCAAATTGGGCGCTACAGGCTCGCTTTCGCCCAGGCCAATCGTCTGAATGACGATTCCTGTTCCAACTTTTCCCGGCCCCAAAAACCAGCGCTTGATTGACTCAGCGCGTTGCTCAGACAGGCGTTGGTTGTAAGCTTCACCACCTAAAGCATCGGTATGTCCGACAATGCGTACTTTACCGCTGTCAGTCTCTCGCAACACCGTTATCAGCGTTCGCAGTTCAGCGGCGGCCTCGGGCTTGACCTTATACTGGTCAAAATCAAACAGTAGGTCGGCCGACAGCGATATACGAATCTCAGAGGCCAAAATCTCCGCATTCAGCAGTGCCAGTGCTTGCTGCAGATCTTCAATATTTTCTTTGAGTGTCAACCCCGTGTGCTGCAATCCGGGAAGTTCACGAATACTTTTATGAAGGGTACGAATGTCTTCGAGTAACAGGTCGGGCTGACGAGCCTCAGCGAGAGATTCCTGCGCCGCCGCATGGGCGCCGGGATCGTCCGGCCTGGCGGGATCCCACCCTAGTGCAATGCGCGGCATCACAAAAATACACGAGACCGTCAATACCACTCGCGGCACAAGACCTTTCATCGGCTCAGAGCTATATTCTCGAAAGGCAACGCATCCGGCAGTACAAGGTCAATAGCCTGAATGCTCTCCGGGGGTGCGGGAAATTTGAACCACACCAGTTTCCTGGATCCTGGCTTGAAGTTCGATGCTTGTATCGAGAGAATTTTTCCGTCGAGAGGAGTCGCTAGTGGTTTGCCCGTGGAGTCTGACAGTACATGGTATTTCTTACCTTCCGATTTCTCTAAAAAATATACGTCTGATACAGCATATCTTATCTGCAATTTGCCGTCGCCAGTGTTGCGATAGGCAAACACCGCAGTGAGAATACCTCCATTCGTGCTGGTGCTTAGCAAGTCAACTTCGACCTCCCCGTTAATGCCGTATTGTGTTTGAATCGGATCTGCCGCATGGGCAGGGATTAGCCAGAGGCTAAGGTAAAAAAATAACAGTAGAGGAATACAATTTGACGAGGCTTTCATTTTAGAGATCTCCTTGCAGAATTACATATCGTCTCATAGTCAATAATAATGGTCTCGGTTCGAGTTGGCGATTATGAGTTCATGTTTTTCGCTCGCTAGCGGGACATTTGCTGCTGCACGTTCGCTGTGCAATGCATTGGCCGGGCCATATCTTTCAGTCATCTCGGCAAACCGCCTCAGTTCGCAAAGATCGTCTTATAGTCTAGACCACGATAATCGTCCTGTCCTCTGCCTGATCGCCAACCGGAGCTAGACCCTGGTCAGTACGTCGACCCATTATCACTATCAGGCTAGCAAAGTCAGCTCCTGACAGCCGGCGGCAGAGCCGCGCCGCAACGGCAAACGATGTTTCGAGATGTAAAAGTGGATTTACTTAAAATATTTTATAAGACAGGGCGCACGGTGACAGGCACGCCGTTGACTGCGGCGTTACCCGAAAGTG
>CAJQQW010000037.1 GCA_905480565.1 uncultured Halioglobus sp.
GTGCTGACATCCCATATCACTACGGTGGATGTCGCCGCTCGACATGATGGTCAAAAAAAAGCGGCGGAGCGTCTTGGTGCAGGACTGAATCCCGAGGGCGAATACGATGTGGTGGTGGAGTGTGCGGGCAATTCAGATGCATTGGCACAGGCGGCCAGGCTCTGCAAGCCGGGCGGCACAATACTGTTGCTGGCCACCTACTGGGGTGGCGTGGAGCTGCCTGCGTTTGAAGTCTGCATGAAGAGCCTGAATATTCAGGCATCTTTTATGTACGATCGCACAGGCCTGGTGCGGGATGTGGATGTCGCCGCGCAATTGCTTGCATCGCGCCCTGAATTACCGGGTATATTGATCACGCATCGTCTGCCGCTGGATGCAGCGCCACAAGCGTTCGCGATTGCCGCGGACCGCCAGGCAGGTGCAATCAAGGTGGTACTGGAACCGTGATCAGCCTGAAGAAGTGACTGGTATTTCTTTACGCTTCTTAACAAAACCAACCAACTACATTACCTAGGATGCTGTTTTAATAAACGCTGGACATCACTCAGAGGTAGTCATATGAAGCACACAACGATAGCACTGGGATTGGCGCTGATTTCCAGTTTGGCACTGGGCCAGCCAGAGGGCGTGGCACCGCAGACAGGGTCTGATCACAAGCGGGCGATGTTGAAACAGCTGGATCTCTCCCCGGAGCAGCGTGAGACGATGCGTGAAATTCGTGCATCCGGTGGCGGGCGGGACGAGGTTCGCGCTGTTTTAACCGAGGACCAGCAGTCCAAATTGAGAAAATTGAAAAAGTCCCACAATGACCCTGCCGGCGATCGCGCTCGCCGCATGAAGGCGCACCTTGGCCTCTCTGATGAACAGGCTGAGCAGATGAAGTCGATTCGAGAAGCGGGGGGGTCCCGTGAAGAGGTGCGCGCAGTTCTGACCGAGGAGCAACAGGCGAAGCTTGACGCTGTTAAAAAACGTCATACGGCCGAGTAGAAATCATTCTGCGCCTTGCAGTTATGCTCAGGTCTCGGAAGTCGACGAGATGGCCAGCAGCTGGTTGACAGACTCTGCAAGCTGAAAATCCCGGTCCGAGATGCCGCCCGCATCGTGGGTGGTGAGGTCAATAGTCACCCGGTTATACACATTTGACCATTCCGGGTGGTGGTTCATTTTCTCAGCCAGCAATGCAACGCGACTCATAAAGCCAAAGGCTTCGACAAAATCAGTAAAGCTGAATTTTCGAGACAGCTTGTCGTCCTGCAATGTCCAGCCGGGCAGTTGTGCCAACCGTGTGGTGACTGCTTCTGTCGAAAGTTTATCTATTTTTTCCATCTGCACTATTCTCCACGATAGCAGGTGCAATGCTATGTTGACTGTCAGCACCGACGACTGCAAGCGTGTATCGATTTCATTTGCGGGCTGTCTCTCCAGGTTGCGTATGTCCGCAGTACCGGGTGGCTGTGATAGCATGCCACGTAATTTCGTAAGGTAGAGTATGAATGGGGGTAGATGTGACCAGACTCAGTGCACTCAGTCGTTCCATTGCGGGCAGCGCGGCAGTCGTCACCGGCGCGGCCAGTGGCATGGGGCGGGCGACCGCGCATCTTTTCGCCGACGAAGGTGCGAGACTGGCGATTGTTGATATCAATGAAGAGGGCCTGCTTGCGGTTGCCGACGAAATTCGCAGTGTGGGCGGCGACGTGTTGCCATTGGTGGTGGATCTATCGTCGCGAGAGGCAGTGGAAAAGGCGGTAGAGGAGGCCGCTGCTCACTTCGGGGCGATTGATATCCTGGTTAACAACGCGGGCCTGGTGATTCCTACTGAGGTCGATGCTGACAATTTTGCTGAAGCCTGGGATATATCCCTTGCGGTCATGACGGAGGCTCAGGCCTGGGCAATTCGCGCAGCCTTGCCCAGCCTGCGTCGCTCTGACCATCCTCGCATCGTGAATATCGCCTCAACCGAGGCGCACGGGGCGACTCGCTACAATAGCGCTTACAGTGTGGCCAAGCATGCCAGTATTGGTTTGACACGCGCGATGGCGGTAGACCTGGGTAAAGAGGGGATTACCGTGAACTGCGTTTGTCCCGGCCCTATCCGCACAGGCATTACCGACGGCATCCAGGAAGATGACAAGGCCACTTTTGCACGCCGCCGCACTGTTTTGCGGCGTTACGGCGAACCGGAGGAGGTGGCTCATGCGACACTGTCCCTCGTGCTCCCTGCCGCAAGTTATATCACGGGTGCGACTCTGCTGGTGGACGGTGGTGTCACGATCCGCAACGCCTAGTTCTGGTGCGACAGTTGGCTGAGTCCTTGATAGATTCGTCAGTCACTCACCGCGAGGTCGCGTGTGGCGGGGTGGATAAGTAGCTCATTGAAGTTACTGACGGTTTCGCTCAAATCAGCGGCGCCCACCTTTTCAAGGGCGGGCGCGATATCCATTGGGAATGTTCTAACGCGCAAAAACTGGCAAACATCTGCGACGGTAGCAGCCGTATCCGCAGCGAGTTGTTCGTAGGTAATCTGGAGCAGGGCGTTATCACCGAGTAGGGCGGTTACCGATTGTTCTTCTGCCGCTGCAGCCACTGTATCGCGTTGATAGGCATCAATGTCGATGTGAATCCGCATTCTGTTATCACCGCGCCCCCCGGCGCCAGAATGATTAGGGCCGCCAGCCTGCAGTATTTTTTCCGAAATATATCTTCTCAGCGTGTTCTGCCGTCTAAGGTGTATAAAGTGTATGACCTTTTCGGCGGTTAGCATGTTCACGACATCGCGCCAGCGCGGGTTGAGTAGGTTGCCGTACAACGCCTTGAATCCGGTTGCCTCAGAGGGCGTGTCAAGCGCAGTGCGGATGAACCCCACAGCGTTTTGGTCTCTTTGTTGCAGCAAGCGAGCCGCCCGTTCAGTGCGCTCGTCTGCGGTCGCAG
>CAJQQW010000038.1 GCA_905480565.1 uncultured Halioglobus sp.
TATTACACCAGAGGTAATCCATACTCATCATGAATCAGGCACAGATAAAACCTCCGTTTAATCGGGTCAACGTGGCGATTTTTGTCGGCCTGCCGATTGCGGCACTGATACTGGTCCCTTTGTGGGGAATCTATCAAGGCTATGACACCTTCCAATGGCTTTGGGCACTGGCGTTTCTTTATCTCAACGGCATGTCGATCACGGGGGGTTACCATCGCCTGTGGGCTCACCGCGCCTACAACGCCCACCCCGCCCTGAAATGGTTTTTTGCCTTCTGGGGTGCGGGCGCGCTGCAGAACAGCATCCTGATCTGGGCTTCAGATCACCGTCGCCACCACCGCCACGTGGATGACAATATCAAGGATCCTTACTCAGCGGGCCGCGGGCTCTGGTTCAGCCATATGGGCTGGATGCTGCGCCAGTATCGCAGCAACACACCGGACCTCAGCAATGCGAAAGATCTGCAGCGGGACCCCGTGGTGATGTGGCAACACGAACACTATGTCGTACTGACCACTTTCATGAACCTTGGGCTGCCAGTGCTTCTGGGCATATGGCATGGGGATATCATCGGTACAGTGCTGCTGGTCGGCCTGCTGCGCCTCGTGGTCAATCACCATGTTACGTTTTTTATTAACTCCTTGGCGCACTTCTGGGGCAAACGCCCGTACACCGAGGGTAATAGTGCTCGTGACAATGGCTTCCTCGCCTTCCTCACCTATGGCGAGGGCTATCACAATTACCACCATATTTTTCAGACCGACTACCGTAACGGTATCCGCTGGTGGCAGTGGGATCCTACCAAGTGGATGATTGCACTGTGCGGCAAGGTCGGCTTGGCCAGCAATCTGAATCGCGTATCGGATTTCAAGATTCAGAGAGCCATCCTGGACACGGCTTTCTCGCGCGCGCGGAACGAAATGGCCGAGGCGGAAGGCAACGAATCGCTGAAGGACATGCTCGAGCGGGAGTACCAGTTATTTACAGACTTTATCAACCAGTGGACCGCTCTGCGTGCTGAAAGCTACGAGCGCACCCGCGAGCAGCTGAGCGGTGCGCTGGAAGAAAAGAAACATCACCTGCAAAACAAGTGGGAAAATGCGGCACTGCACACTCAGTTCAAGACGCTTGAATACTCGCTCAAGATGCAGCGCAAGCGACTGGTACTGCTTATGGAGCAGTTCAACTGCCACCAGGCCCAAATGGCCTGAAAATTGGACGCACCGTCTATGGGCTTATAAAACTGCCCAAGGCCCGTGTCATCAATCCAGCCGCTCGATCTTTGTGTTGCGGGTGTGTGTTAACCTAAACTACTTTTTTATCCGGAGAACCCCACATGCCCGAATCCGTCTACGATTTTAGCTGCACGACCCCTGCTGGCGAGGAACGCCCATTGGCAGATTTCAGGGGCAAAGTTCTGTTGGTGGTCAATACCGCATCCAAGTGCGGCTTTACGCCGCAGTTCAAGGGCCTCGAAGACATGTATAACGAATACCGCGATAGAGGCCTGGAAATCCTCGGTTTCCCCTGCAATCAGTTCGGCAAACAGGATCCGGGCAGTAACAATGAAATTATGGAATTTTGCCAGCTCAACTACGGCGTGTCCTTCCCCATGTTCGCCAAGATTGAGGTCAACGGCGATGGCGCCGCGCCGCTGTACCAGCACCTCAAGCAGGCAGCACCGGGCGTATTTGGCAGCGAGGGTATCAAGTGGAACTTCACCAAGTTCCTTGTGGATACTGATGGAAACGTCGTGCGGCGTTACGCGCCAAAAGACAAGCCTTCCGCGATTGCCGCAGATATTGAGGCCCTGCTGGCCTAATCAGGGCGGGGCTGGTGCGAGCCAGCCCCGGCGGCGACAATATCAATGCTCCCGGGTGGCCCTGAACTCAATGTCGGGCCAACGCTCTTCCATCAGCGAGAGATTGACCCTGGTCGGTGCGAGATAGGTAAGGTAGGCGCCGCCGTCCACCGACAGGTGCTCTGCAGCTTTTTTGCGAAACTCCTCGAGCTTACGGTCATCATCGCAGTAAACCCAGCGAGCCGTGAACACGTTGACGGGCTCGTAAATTGCCTCGACTTTATATTCATCCTTCAGTCGGTAGGCAACCACATCAAATTGCAGTTGCCCGACCGCGCCGACCACCAGGTCCGATGAGTTGATCGGCGCGAAGACCTGAGTGGAACCCTCCTCGGATAGCTGCTGGAGCCCTTTCTGTAGTTGTTTCGATTTCAGCGGGTCGGCCAGCCGAATGCGGCGGAATAATTCGGGCGCGAAGTGGGGTATGCCGGTAAATTGCAGGGACTCACCCTCGGTAAAGGTGTCGCCGATCTGGATAGTACCGTGGTTGTGCAGACCGATGATATCGCCGGACACCGCCTCCTCTACCAATACCCGCTCGCCAGCCTTGAAGGTGACCGCGTCGGCAATTTTTATATCCTTGCCGATGCGCACGTGTTTCATCTTCATACCCTTGAGGTAGCGGCCCGAGCACAGGCGCATAAACGCAATCCGGTCCCGATGACGCGGGTCCATATTCGCCTGTATCTTGAACACAAAACCCGACAACTTGCCCTCGCTAGCGGCAACCGCTCGATCCAGCGTATTCCGATTCTGGGGGGCAGGCGCCCATTTAACAAAGTCATCCAGCATTTCACGAACGCCAAAGTTACCGAGGGCCGTACCAAAAAAAACAGGGCTTAACTTACCCGCGAGGAACGCCTCTTGATCGAACGCGTGGCTGGCTCCACGTACCAGTTCGATTTCATCGCAGAAATCCTCGTAACCGTCATCAAGTAAGTCACGTGCAGCATCGCTATCGAGGCCCTGGATGCAGGCGTCATCGGGCAGGACAGCGCCCCTGCCCGGCGTATAGAGATGGATTATATCGGTGTAGAGGTTGTACACGCCCTTGAAGTCAGACCCCATACCGATAGGCCAGTTAATTGGCGCCCCCTGTATCTGCAGTACGTCTTCAATTTCATCGAGCAGCTCAATGGGGTCGCGTATATCGCGGTCCATCTTATTGACGAAACTAATGATCGGCGTATCGCGCAGGCGGCAAACGCCCATCAGCTTGATTGTGCGATTCTCCACGCCCTTGGCACCGTCAATCACCATCAAAGCAGAGTCTACAGCTGTCAGCGTGCGGTAAGTATCCTCAGAAAAATCCTCATGACCGGGCGTATCCAGCAAGTTGACGGTTCGCTCACGGTAGGGGAACTGCATGACCGAAGATGTCACCGAAATACCGCGCTCCTGCTCCATACTCATCCAGTCCGATGTCGCGTGGGGGCCCTTCTTGCCTTTGACGCTACCCGCTACCTGGATAGCATTGCCGAGCAGCAACAATTTCTCGGTGATCGTCGTTTTACCGGCATCCGGGTGCGAAATGATGGCGAAGGTCCGCCTGCTGCTGATCTCATTGCCTAGATTGCCATCTGCCACGTGTCAAACTCCCGCCTGATCCTGCCACTCTACGACGTGGTGCCCGGCTTGTCCCGAACCCACCGAAATGGCGCGCAATTATACAGTGACCAGCACAAATGCCCACTCCCCAAACGCAACAGGCTTGGGGGCATATACAGCAGTTCCGCCACTGTGAGAGACTATCCGTAACCTTCAGCCTAGCGCACAAGAGGCATTCAACCCGTGCCGCCATTACAACCAGGACCTGAAAAATAGCCACGTACTTTTATTCACTGCTGCCCTCCAAGCTGTCCCGCCCCTTGCGAAAGGCGCATCCGGGCAATGCTCTGCCCCAACAGGGCGTTGGCGGCGATTGGGTCATACCCGCCGATGTGGATGCGACAATCGATTTTTTCGGCGCCCGCGTTGCGCTGCAGACACCGATTTAAACGCATGAGCATTATCAACATTGATCGCGAGCCGGTAGAGCTCTACAAAATACTCAAGTTCGAGGGGCTTGTCGCATCAGGGGGCGAGGCGAAGCTAGCCATTACTGGCGGTTTCGTGGCCGTGAACGGTGAAATCGAAA
>CAJQQW010000039.1 GCA_905480565.1 uncultured Halioglobus sp.
AATGATTTAATTGAGTGGACGCCACCTTCATCTGAGTGCAATATTGACTCACGTCAACGTTGCGCTGACTTTGTCTTCGCCCGCCAACACTGTGTCATAACGGCCTTACAACAGACTATGCGTCAAACTCTCAAAATAATAAAAGAAAGGGCTCATTTTTATGCTACCTACAGAATTCGCCCCTTAGCCGACCTTGAAAAGATCTTTGTTAGAGTACTCGGAAAATTGGGGCCGATGGCTCGAAGATTATATGTCTGCTGTATTGAGCGGCAGATAAGGTCTGAACTGCAATGGATCAATAAAAAAAACATAGACGAAAACAACTATCATGATCTCATGTCTATCTACCCTGCGTTAAAGAGGGTATTTTATGTACATATTCCGAAGTGCGGTGGAACGTCGATCAGGCAGAACCTCGTGGAAAGCTACGGCGTTGCTCCCATTCCCTTGACATCGTCAGGTACGATCCAACAATCCATTCAATTCATGGTGTCTTCTGCATACCGCAGGGGTGTTATGAAAGACATAGGCTCCCGCGACGAAGCACACGAGCGGGAAGGAAGCCAGAAGTCTGCATACCTCAGGGTATTCATTGCCTTTATGGTTGCAACGAAACCCCGCTACTTATTCATACTGGGGCACCAGCGCGCCGAACAACTCGCTCCACTTTATCGCGGAGCGCCCGACCTGATTTTCTGCACGGTACGTGAGCCCGTAGCAATGCTGCGTAGCCTAGTCAATTACCGCGTATTCCACACACTCGCCAATCAGAACAGGCAAGACTCCAAAGAGCTTCTAAAAACACTCGACTGCACGTTTGATGAGTTCAAACTTTTGCTTGAGTCAGAACCTAGGGCACTGGTTTCGAAAATACTTTCGGCGAATAAAGCCTCGCTGGCCTCCTACCTTGCACTGGATGAGAATACTGACCCGGACACTGTCTGGTCAGGCATCTGTAATCACGATATCTATATTGCACACATCAGCGAACAGGACGAGTTGCAAAAAGCGCTATTCGGAAAACAGCCTCGGTCTCTGCACAACAACGCCACAGATACCACTGTTGAGTTTATCAAATCGTTTAACGATCGCTTACAGGACGAATGGATCAAAGCCCATGTCGACAAAGACTCAGCAGATCTATACAACCGTTTCGTAGAGAGCGGCATCATCGGCTTTTGGAAGAACGGTGGTAGTCCTGAGAGTTATCGCCGGCTGCTGCAAAAAAGCTAAAAGCCTACTGAAATTTTCCGACTTTATATAATTCGACAGAGCCACCCCACTCAAGGTGGGGGCAGGTCTCGGCAATCGCGACCGCCTCTTGAGTTGAACGCGCCTTGAATAGCGAATATGATTTCAGCATCGGCTCATTATCGCTCTCAGTTCCGTCGGCAGATGCAGACGTCATGATTTTTGTCAGAGGAAGTAATCTGTGCACACCACTCTGAACATTCAGAGAACGCATCCACTCAGAGAGCCGTTGATTCGCCTCCGGGTTGTTGGCGCGAGGTAAATCCTGATCCCTGCCCGCGCGCAAAAGAATTATAAAAGCGTGATCTATCGGTCCACCCTGTTCCTGCTCTTCTAACTGTTTTTCGCTGTAACCCTGCAATTTCGCCCGAATACCTCGTAAATTCGGTGACACAGCGTGGGCCAGCGTCATGAGTCGAAGAGCTGTTGAAGTATCGCTCCATTCAAGTAACAGTGCAGCACGATGCAACAAACGCCCGTCGTCTTCGCTCATAACAATCTCGACACCACCTCTCAGCATTTCCTCCGAAACTTCGACGACATCTCGCACACTGACAACAATTGCCCGCCAAAAATCTTGATAGTCTGATGCCGAAAGTTGACGTTTTTTATCTCCATCGAGAATCTTAAACAAACTGTTAAGCACCGGCAGCAGCCCGCTATCAATAGGTATTACTGCCTCGCCTGACCGCTTTGGAGGCGCGAACAGCTCATCATGGTTAGGGAAATATTCGCATCGAAGTTTTTCGTTACTTTCAGAAAAACTTTCATAAATAGCCTCACGACGTTCGAATGGCATCTGCTGACCCTTACCGCTCATCTTTTTCGCGATAACGTCCCGACATGCTTGCAAAACTATCTTATCGTGACCATCGACTTCATCGGCAGGAAATTGCATATTTAACGCCCGACTCAGAGCCTGACCCATGGGCATTAGCGACTCATTTACGCTACGTATAGTCGTATCCAGTTTGGCAACAATATCTGGATCTATCCTGAAAGCGAAATCCGAGAGCAAGTTTTCATCCAAGAAACGACGTCGGTCGAACACGGCGGCTTGAACTGCCTCCCTGCCAAAGGATCGTTCCCAATTTTTCAAAACCTCATAATAATTAAAATAATACGTCTCAGGTTTACAGCGACGCAGAAATTCGTGAAACGAATAGGTTGCGCCCGACTTCATACTGGTGGAATACCAGGATTCGCACGTATCCGCTTGTTCGCGCAAGTAGCAGAGAATACGTACCTCATCGAAATACTGATTCAGTAGTACCTTAAGCTTTTGCATTTCGCCCTCCTCACGCAAGCGCGAATGAAAATGCTCACTGGAGATAATTACCGTATGAATAGCCCGAGGTAATGACTTTAGCTCATGATCGAAACGTTTGATGAAATCGCATTTGAAAGAATCCAGCTGCTGACCTGTCTCCATAGACTGCAAGCGGTAGAAATCGTTGAAGCGGGGCCCATCAGAGCAATATAACGGTAACGCCCAGTGGTTATGCGTACCTGCACTCTGCAAATAATGGTAGCCATTGGAGCGTAGCGCACTCCTGTTCTTGTTGAGAAACAACTGTATCGATGAGGTACCAGTTTTTTCGGTGCCAATATGAACAATAACTTTCAACCTGCCGCTCCACCCTCTGATTCTAAAAGTTTTGTAGCATACCCTTGGTGTAACTGAATTACATGGGATACTTCCAGTACACCACCAATAGTAAGAAGAGGACATTTCTCTGCAAGTGCAATGACCGTAT
Source organism: uncultured Halioglobus sp. (assembly GCA_905480565.1). GTDB lineage: Bacteria > Pseudomonadota > Gammaproteobacteria > Pseudomonadales > Halieaceae > Marimicrobium. The sequence continues at coordinate 3,009 of CAJQQW010000039.1, forward strand.
CAATGTCTTCCGCTTCGATAACCGAATAGCCCGACATTGGCGGCCTATCGCCCATCTCCTCCCGCACTGCGCCATGCAGAACGTGCTTATCCTCCAGGGGATTGATCGTACTACCAACTGCACATGGCGCTATCAGGTCCAGCCACGCGTGGAAACGATCCACGAATGCTGAGCCCTCAGAATGAATCTCGGTCGAATTGACATCATGAAAATAACTGATTAGGAATCGTGGCAAAAGGGGCACACGAGCGACTATTGGCTGCTCTTCCTCGTCCACAATATCGCGCCGGTCAACAACTGACTGTATCGTGCATGCGCGCTCGATCAGTGGTAATACTTCATCGCCATCGTATTTTACTATCATCACAGCAAAATTCTTCAGAAAGTTCACGAAATCT
>CAJQQW010000040.1 GCA_905480565.1 uncultured Halioglobus sp.
GGCACCGGAGGGGATGACCTGCCGGAATTGGATTAACGGAGGAACTTGTTTAACGCCGAAGTGGTGGAATTGGTAGACACGCTATCTTGAGGGGGTAGTGAGCTTTGCTCGTGCGGGTTCAAGTCCCGCCTTCGGCACCATATCAATGTTTGATGAAACCCTGAAAGCGCAGCAAACGCTGAGTTTTTTGTGCCTGGTCGTCCCGTAGTGTCCTATAATCGCCCTTGGAGTCCGTGCCAAAGCTGGGCAACTTTCTGGGTAACTCTTTAAAGTTACCCAGGTACACGAAAGAAAATTTCGTCTGACGAGAATCCATCACTACCCGATTATAACCAACTTCGCGAGAAAGAAAGCGATAGGCTAGCAATGATCGTTAGTAGTGTTCCAGCAAAAGAGCATCCCTGCGCTCAATCTCCGATTTTAATGAGGGAGCGAGTTCAGGGATTTTCGAGGAAGCAATCTTGGAAGTGTTGATCTTTTCGTTGGCTGACAGGAAGGTCTTAACCTTTTCTGGATCGAAGAATTCTGGCTTAATGTTCATCGAAAAATTGTAGATATCCTCGTTCAAATTCTCATTTTTGATAACTAACGAATGAATAAATTGCTTTTTAAGTTCTATATCGGGCGAATTATTTCGTAAATGCTTTTCGATTTTTTTCATAGGATACTGAAGGCTGAGCCTTAAGAACCTATAGGAGGCGAAGCCATATTTTTCAGATATTCGGGGCGTGAACGCGTTATCGAGAAGAGTGGCATTCTGAGGACTCAATACAAAATCTGTGAAGGCATCAAAACTCTCGTATATTTTGTCTACGTCTACGGTATCTGACTTACTTAATCGTTCGAACATTCCACCCGATTTCTGTTTTCCGTAACGATAAAGGGATGAGTACAGCTTGCTAGGGTTTCTTATACTGATGAAATAAAAAGCCTCGGGATTGAAATCATCTTTTATTACCGAATGCTGCTGATGTTTTATGAGATCCAGGGTGCAGCAATGTTCCAGGAACGCGGAAATATAGCCCGATCCCGTTTTTTGAAGATCAAGATATACCAGATTTTTCAGATCGTACATTAGGTATACCAACACAGTTTTTGTAATGTAGTCTCAGCGATCGAATGACGCTGTCCCGTTTTCTATTTCCTGAATAACTGCGAAATGGCGTCATTGTGCTAAAGCCCTGAAAGCCTCAGCTTGCCAAGCCTAAGAAATCGACAAGCCCACCTTGTATCGGAAGCAGACCCTCACTCTATTATAGACCAACGGGCCGCATCCAGGCGAAAGCGGATTCCAGCAATACGATGCAAAATCAGAATATTTCTTGAGTACGGGCGGCCACATCAGTAAGTTGGCTACTGATGTGGGTTGTAGGTGGGGCGTTAAGTGGGGCGGTTTGTGGTCGCTGGAAAGTCAGACATCATTTCCAGGTGTTGTCGGTGAAGCGCCTGTCAATAACGCGAATGAGAACACTCTCGTTCAAGAGTGGCCGCTTGAACCAAACAGCGACTAGGGTGCGTCTTCCATCGAACTCTGCAGATAATTTTGCAGGCCGACTTTCTCGATGAGGCCCAGCTGGGTTTCAATCCAGTCCACGTGCTCTTCCTCGGACTCGAGGATGTCTTCGAGCAGTTCCCGCGAGACGTAGTCCTTTACTGACTCACAGTAGGCGATGGCCTCTCTGAGGTCCGGGATGGCGATCATTTCAAGGCGCAGGTCGCAATTGAGCATTTCCGCTGTGTTTTCTCCGATAAGCAGCTTTCCCAAATCCTGCAGATTAGGCAGCCCCTCGAGAAATAGAATGCGCTCGGTGAGCTTGTCGGCGTGCTTCATTTCGTCGATGGATTCTTCGTACTCGTGTTCGGCCAGCTCCTTCAGGCCCCAGTCTTTGTACATACGTGAGTGCAGGAAATACTGGTTGATAGCAACAAGCTCGTTGCCCAGGATCTTGTTGAGATGTTCAATGACTTTTGCATCGCCTTTCATGGTGTAACTCCCGCTCTCGTAAAGATGCGCAGTATGCGACGAGCGCAGCGCTTCGTCAATCATAAGCTATTGATTTGTATGAACTAATGAGAATGAAAATCAGAGCGATTCGCAGTTATGTCACTCTGCAAACGCCGTGTGTGACGGTAGGATCAGGCTCGTGGTATCGGGTCGTTGCGAGATGCCAGCAATGGCAAGCGAACGCGCTACTTGAGAGCGTAGAACAGTTCCTGCTCGTTGCCGCTGTCCGGAGCGGTTTCGCGCAGTATCTCCCGGGTGAGCACGCCACATTTGCCGCACTGACTGGCCACCCCCAGTGTGTTTCGCACATCCTTGAGAGAGTGGGCACCCTGCTGGACTGCCTCGCGAATCTGGGTGTCGGTAATGCCTTTGCAGAGACAAACGTACATCTATTGCAATCCGTACTGTCATTGGGAAGTGGCAACATTAATCGTAATGAGAATGATTGTCAATAAGATTATGAGGAAAGCGCACCAGGTTTGTCGGGCCGCCCGTCAAACACCCAAATTGTGCAGGGTTTAGGCCAGCTTTTCCTTGTCATATGGTTGACCGGTAGTTACCCCCTCCCTATAATGCACAGCCTCGAAAACGGGGCCCGACAACCAGACGGGCTCACAAGTGACTTGCCAAGGGGCTCGTTGCGGTCGAGAAAGTTTGATGCGGGGTGGAGCAGCCTGGTAGCTCGTCGGGCTCATAACCCGAAGGTCGTCGGTTCAAATCCGGCCCCCGCTACCAATCGGCATTGTCAGTGTTATGGCCTGGCATTGCTAAGTTGAAAAAGCCCCTTTTCAGGGGCTTTTTTGTACATGGAGTAAGGGGCGGCGGTGGGAAGCAAGAGTCAGCAGATTATGGAATTGCTGGAACCCACGGTCACTGCGATGGGCTACGAACTCTGGGGTGCAGAGTATCTGTCTCAGGGTCGCCACAGTGTGGTGCGGGTATATATTGATAACCCGGCGGGCATCACCGTTGATGACTGCGCCGCTGTCAGTGAACAGGTCAGTGGCGTAATGGACGTCGAAGATCCGGTCACGGGAGAGTACACCTTGGAGGTGTCATCCCCGGGTATGGATCGTGTTCTGTTTACCCTGGCTCAGTATGAAAACTATGTCGGGGAGACATTGGATTTGCGGTTGCGCAGCCCTTATGAGGGCCGGCGCAAGTACAAGGGCATATTGAAAGGGATTGAGGGCGAGGATGTCGTGGTGCAGGTCGATGATCACGAGTTCCTGTTACCTCACGGCACAATTGAACGGGCGCGAGTGCAAGTCCGAGTGTAAAGCGCGGTAAAGGAATGGGTGATGCAAGTGATGAATAAAGAAATCCTGTTGGTTGCTGAGGCGGTATCTAACGAGAAGGGCGTGTCCGAGGACATCATTTTCGAGGCGATTGAATTGGCACTGGCGACAGCGACCAAGAAGCGTTATGACGAAGAAGCAGATATCCAGGTCACCATTGATCGCACAACGGGCGACTATGTTTCCAAGCGTCGCTGGCTGGTGGTGCCCGATGACGAAGTGGCACTGCTGGGCACCCAGTTTACTACCGAGGAAGCGATGGAGGAGGATGTCAACCTGAAGCCGGGCGATATTCACGAGATCGATGTCGAGAACGTCGAGTTCGGGCGTATTGCAGCGCAGACGGCGAAGCAGGTTATCGTGCAGCGAGTGCGCGATGCTGAGCGCGCACAGGTGGTGGAACAATATGTAGATCGCATGAATGAGTTGGTGGCGGGAACAGTCAAGAAAGTGACCCGCGATAATGTCATTGTTGATCTGGGTAACAATGCTGAAGGTCTGCTGCCGCGCGAACAACTTGTCGGACGTGAAACATTTCGCGTTAACGACCGAGTGCGTGCCATCCTCAAGGAAATCAGCACTGAATCCCGCGGCCCTCAGCTAATTCTGAGCCGTGCCTGCACAGAAATGCTCATCGAGCTGTTCAAAATCGAGGTGCCGGAGATCGCTGAAGAGGTCATCCAGATTCGCGCCGCGGCCCGTGACCCCGGTTCTCGCGCCAAGATCGCGGTCAAGACGAACGACCAGCGGATTGATCCGGTCGGGGCCTGCGTCGGCATGCGAGGTTCTCGAGTGCAGGCCGTGTCCAATGAGCTGGATAATGAGCGTGTCGATATCGTGCTTTGGGACGACAATCCCGCCCAGTTGGTGATTAACGGCATGGCGCCCGCCGAGGTCGAATCGATTGTTGTCGACGAAGATAGCGGCACCATGGATGTGGCGGTATCCCAGGATAACCTGGCGCAGGCCATTGGTCGTTCCGGACAGAACGTGCGCCTGGCGGCGCAGCTGACGGGATGGACGATCAATGTCATGAGTCTGGAGGATGCAGCCGAGAAGCACGAGGCCGAGGCTGGACAGGTAATACAGGTGTTCATGGATAGCCTTGACATCGACGAGGACGTGGCGGAAATCCTGGTCGAGGAGGGCTTCACCACTTTGGAAGAAGTTGCCTATGTGCCGCTGGAAGAGATGACAACGATTGAGGGCTTCGACGAGGAAATTGCAGAAGAGCTGCGGGCTCGAGCAAAGGACGCCCTTTTGACGGCGGCAATCGCTTCAGAAGAAGAGTTGGGTTCGCATGAACCGGCTGAAGACCTGTTGACTATGGATGGTATGGATCGTCACCTCGCTTATATTCTCGCTGGTCGCGCAATTGTGACGATGGAAGATCTCGCCGAACAGGGCGTTGATGACCTTATGGATATCCCCGACATGACTGAAGAGCGTGCCGGTGAATTGATTATGACCGCCAGAGCGCCTTGGTTTGCCGAAGCGGCAGAGGCCGAAGAATAACAGGCTCTGTTTTGGGATTACGAAAACAGGGTTGCAAGGAGAGTATTGAATGGCTCAAGTGACGGTACAACAGCTCGCTGAAGTGGTAGGCGCTTCCGCAGAACGGCTGTTGACGCAAATGAAAGAGGCGGGGCTGCCCCATACCGCGGCCGAAGAGGCTGTGTCTGACGAAGATAAGCAGACATTACTGAAGCACCTCAAGCGCAGTCACGGTGAGCCCGCCGACGCGCCCAAGCGCATCACGCTTAAGCGCAAAACGCTGAGTACTTTGCGAACCTCGGGATCTCAGGGTAAGAAAACGGTTAATGTGGAAGTGCGTAAAAAGCGCACTTACGTGAAGCGAGATCCGGACAATCCCGACGGTCTGCCCGAAGAGGACATCGAGGCGCTGGAAGCGGAAGAAATTGAAGTGCCTGAGTCCGCTGAAGTTGCGCCGCCGGAGCCGGAAGTACCTGAGCCAGTGTTGGAGGATCCGGAGGAGGACGAATCGAGTCTTGATCCAGAGGTGCTTCGTCAGCGTGCAGCTTCTCGTCGTAAGGCGCAGGAAGAGCGTGAGGCCGCGGAACGTCAGGTCGCTGCTGAAGCGCGCAAGGCAGATGCCGACGCCAAGGCGGCAGTAGAAGAAAACAAAACCACCAAAGAGAGCGGCGCCAAAAGGCCCAAGCGTCTGCATGAGGCACCGAGCACTCAGCCCAAAAGTGAAGACCGACGCAAGCCCCGCAGCAAGCTGGCCCGTAACGCGCCCTCTGGTCGCGGAAAGCAGCGTAGCCATAACCTTTCGCTGGCAGATATCGAATCGGAAACGGGTATTACGCGTCGCCGTGGCGGGCGCAAGAAGCTCAAGTCAGCGCATGCGGAACACGCCAAACATGGCTTTGAGATGCCGACAGAGCAGAAGACGCACGAGGTTGAATTGCTAGATACAATCTCGGTAGCTGATCTCGCACAGCAGATGTCAGTGAAATCAGGTGCTGTCATCAAGGAGCTGATGAAGCTCGGTGTGATGGCGACGATCAATCAGATGATCGATCAGGATACTGCAACGCTTATTGTAGAAGAGCTTGGTCATGCGGTCAGGTTGGTCAGCTCCGATGCGCTTGAGGAAAGTCTGGAAGAGACTCTGTCTCAGCACGAAGGTGTTCAGGAGTCTCGCGCTCCGGTTGTCACAGTGATGGGTCATGTCGACCACGGCAAGACCTCACTGCTGGATTACATTCGAAAAAGCCAGGTGGCCGACGGTGAGGCGGGTGGCATCACTCAGCATATTGGTGCCTACCACGTGGATACCGATCACGGCATGGTGTCTTTCCTGGATACACCGGGTCACGCTGCGTTTACCGCAATGCGGGCGCGGGGTGCCAAAAGCACGGACATTGTCATCCTTGTCGTGGCCGCCGACGATGGCGTTATGCCCCAGACCGAGGAGGCGGTTAATCACGCCCAGGCGGCAGGTGTGCCGATCATCGTGGCGGTGAATAAAATAGATAAAGAAGGCGCTGACGTAGAAAAAATCAAGGGTGAACTGGCGGCCAAGGAGGTCGTTCCCGAGGACTGGGGTGGCGATGTGCAGTTTATCAACGTCTCAGCGCAGACAGGTGAGGGTATCCCTGAACTTCTAGACGCCGTGTTGTTACAGGCGGAATTGCTGGAATTGACTGCTGCGCGGGATGTCCCCGCACAGGGTATCGTGATCGAATCGCGCCTGGACAAGGGCCGTGGTCCTGTCGCCTCCCTGCTTGTACAGAGCGGCACTCTAAACAAAGGAGACATCGTGCTGGCGGGCCTGCAATTTGGCCGGGTTCGCGCCATGTTAGATGAGAACGCTGTGCCGATCGATACGGCCGGACCGAGTATTCCGGTCGAGATTCTGGGGCTGGATTCGACACCGGCAGCTGGTGACATTTTTGCCGTTGTTGAAAGCGAGAAGCGTGCCCGGGAAGTAGCTGACTTTCGTCAGGAGAAGAGCCGTAATACCAAGTTACAGCGTCAGCAGGCGGCCAAGCTCGACAACATGTTTGAAAACATGACGGCTATGGATAAAAAATCCCTCAACGTCGTGATCAAGGCCGATGTGCGTGGTTCGCTGGAGGCGATTCAGTCTGCCTTGCTGGATCTGGGCAATGACGAGGTGTTAGTGAACATCGTTAGCGGTGGCGTTGGTGGTATTACCGAGACTGATATTAATCTTGCGGTGACGTCCAATGCAGTCGTGTTCGGCTTTAATGTGCGTGCCGACAACGCGGCTCGCGCGCTGGTGGAGAGCGAGGCCGTAGACCTGCGTTATTACAACGTCATCTACGATTTGATTGACGATGTGAAGGCAGCTCTCACCGGTATGCTTGCGCCTGAGTTGCGCGAAGAGATTGTTGGCATCGCCGAGGTGCGCGATGTATTTCGTTCGCCAAAGTTTGGCCAGATCGCTGGCTGTATGGTGACGGAGGGCACAGTCTATCGCGCCAAGCCCATTCGCGTGCTGCGTGATAGCGTGGTGATTTATGAGGGAGAACTGGAGTCTCTGAGACGCTTCAAGGACGACGCCAGCGACGTACGCAACGGAATGGAATGTGGCATCGGGGTGAAGAACTACACCGACGTAAAAGTTGGAGACCTGATCGAGGTCTTCGAGGTCAAGGAGATTGCCCGCTCCCTGTGAGCGGCATTCTTATGAGCGCTTCCAATGGCTAAGGAATACGCCCGAACCGAACGGGTGGCGGACCACCTGCAACGCGAATTGGCCTCCCTTATCCAACGTGAGATGCGCGATCCCAGGGTCGGCATGGTCAGTGTTACCGGGGTAGATGTGAGTCGCGACCTGCGCCACGCGCGTGTTTACTATACGGTTCTGGGCAGTGATACCAGCGATGACGCTGCTGAGGCGACCGAGGCTCTGAATCGTGCCGCGGGATTCCTTCGCAGCCAGCTGTCCCGGGACAGCAGTATGCGCAGTGTGCCGCAGCTGCGGTTTTACTTTGATTCCAGTGTCGGTCGTGGCAGGGACTTGGAAGATTTGATCCAGCGTGCTGCTAGTGCGGATGGTCGTCACGAGGCGGAGGACTGACGGTGGGAAGGCGACGGCGTGGCCGGCCGGTGGATGGCATCCTGGTGCTGGATAAGCCTCAGGGCCTGAGTTCTAACCAGGCTCTGCAAAAGGCCAAGCATTTATACTTTGCTGCCAAGGCAGGTCATACGGGTAGCCTTGACCCGCTGGCGACCGGGGTGTTGCCCCTTTGTTTTGGCGAGGCCACCAAGTTTTCCCAGTACTTACTGGACGCAGACAAGGCCTACCAAAGCACCTTCGTGTTGGGTGTTGCCACCGCTAGCGGAGATGCAGACAGCGAGGTTCTGGAAGAATGCCGTGTTGAGGGTATGACAGAAGCGGGCGTGGCGCAGGCTTTGAAGGCCTTCGAAGGAGAGATAGAGCAGGTACCCTCCATGTATTCTGCCATCAAACAAAATGGCCAGCCGCTGTACAAGCTGGCTCGGCAGGGCATAGAGGTTGAGCGTGAGGCCCGTCGCGTTGTGATTAAAGAGCTGCGTATCGACGCCTTCCGAGGCGGCGAAAGGCCCGAAGTGGATATTTATCTAGAATGTAGTAAGGGCACTTACGTGCGCTCGCTGGCGGAGGATCTGGGTAAAGCTCTGGGATGTGGCGCGCATGTGAGTGCGCTGCGCCGCACCAAAGCGGGTCCTTTTGGTCTCGAACACAGCCACTCGCTGGGTACTCTGGAGGCCTTGAAGGTGCGGGAGCAGCTCGATGAGATGGATGGGCTATTATCCCCGCCAGATGCCGCTCTGGGTGAGTTACCGCTTGTGCAGCTGAGCGAATCTGGGGGATTTTATATGCGCCAGGGGCAACCGGTAATGGTGCCAAATGCGCCGCGAGATGGTATTGTGCGCGTCGCTCTGGAGACCGGGGAGTTTCTTGGTGTAGGAGAAATATTGGATGATGGGCGCGTGGCGCCGCGTCGTCTGGTAGTGGGCCGCTAGTGAGTGGCCCGCGCGCTCGGCAGCATGCCGTGGCGTTGCGGTAAAACCTGTCGCCACAGGGTGGTGATACGAACCTGTCTGTAAATCTGCACGGTCAGGCTCGCTGTTTAACGAAGGGCGTCATTTTGCCCGGGGCAGATTTTTAAAGAGGAAAGCAGTAATGGCATTAAATGTAGAAAAGAAAGCAGAGATTGTAAAAGAGTATCAGGTAGGTGAGGGAGACACCGGGTCTCCGGAAGTTCAGGTCGCATTGCTGACAGCGAATATCGAACAGCTGCAAGCGCATTTTCAATCCCACCTGAAAGACCATCATTCGCGCCGCGGCTTGATCCGTATGGTAAACCAGCGCCGAAAATTGCTGGATTATTTGCGCCGCAAAGATACAACACGCTACAGCGAACTCATCAAGCGCCTTGGACTGCGTAGATAAGGTCCATGCCGTTAAGCCCTCCTTGGGTGTTAATTGAGGCGGTATTCATGCCGGGGGTTCAGGGGAACGCCCCGGTGTCACATAAAGAATTTGGAGATATAACGTGAATCCAGTAACCAAAACATTCCAGTACGGCGGACAGACCGTCAGTCTGGAAACCGGGCGTATTGCCCGTCAGGCGAGCGGTGCCGTTCTTGTAACAGTCGAGAACACGTCTGTTCTGTGTACCGTAGTCGCAGAAAAAACGCAGCGTCCGGGTCGGGACTTTTTCCCACTGGCCGTCCACTACACTGAAAAAACGTATTCCGTAGGCAAGATCCCCGGCGGCTTCTTCAAACGGGAAGGTCGTCCCAGTGAGAAAGAAACCCTGACCTCCCGCCTGATCGACAGACCGATTCGTCCGCTGTTTCCGAATGGCTTCATGAACGAAGTGCAGGTAATCTGTACGGTAATGTCCGCGGATAAGCATATCGACCCCGATATTCCCGCCATGATAGGAACTTCTGCAGCGCTAGCCGTCTCCGGTTGTCCTTTCAAAGGTCCGATTGGCGGTGCCCGCGTGGGTTTCAATGAGGCCAAGGGGTATATGCTCAACCCTACTTACGATGAGCTTGCTGATAGCAAGCTGGACATGATTGTTGCCGGTACCAAGGACGCTGTGTTGATGGTGGAGTCCGAGGCCAAGGAGCTCTCGGAAGACCAGATGCTCGGCGCGGTACTGTTTGCCCATCAGGAGATGCAGGCCGTTATTCAGGCCATTCAGGAACTGGTAGAAGAAGCGGGTAAGCCGCGCTGGGAATGGGAAGCTGCGCCAGTCGACGAAGCTCTGCTGGCCTCGGTCGAAGAGCAGGTGAAGACCGATCTCGGTGAGGCGTACCGCATTACTGAGAAGGCAGCCCGGTACGAGCGGGTGGGAGAGATCCGCGATGCGGCGGTGCAGGCCCTCGTCAGTGAAGGCGGCCCTGCCGCAGACGACGTCAAGGATATCTTCAAGAAAGTCGAGAAAGGGCTCGTGCGCAAGCGTATCCTGTCTGGAGAAGCGCGTATCGACGGGCGCGATAATCGCACCGTGCGACAGATCGCCTGTGAAGTGGATGTGCTGGCAAAAGTACATGGCAGCGCACTCTTTACACGGGGTGAGACCCAGGCCATTGGTGCAGTGACGCTCGGTTCAACCCGAGACGCCCAGATCATCGATGCACTGGAAGGGTCGCGTCGCGACCCGTTCATGTTGCACTATAATTTCCCTCCCTATTCGGTGGGCGAGGCTGGCCGCGTAGGCTTCACCGGTCGCCGCGAGGTTGGACATGGTCGCCTGGCCCGTCGTGGTCTGGCAGCTGTGTTGCCTGATCAGGAAGAGTTCCCCTACACCATTCGAGTGGTTTCTGAGATTACTGAATCCAATGGATCCAGCTCTATGGCCTCCGTGTGTGTCGGTTCTCTTGGCCTCATGGCAGCAGGCGTACCTTTGAAGGCGCCGGTTGCAGGAATTGCAATGGGTCTGGTTAAGGAAGGCAACCAGTTTGCAGTCCTGACTGACATCCTGGGCGATGAGGATCACCTCGGCGACATGGATTTCAAGGTGGCCGGCACTGCCGAGGGTGTTACCGCCCTGCAGATGGACATAAAAATTGAAGGGATCAATGAGCAGATCATGGAAGTGGCACTGGAGCAGGCCAAGGTTGCGCGTCTGCATATTCTCGGGCAGATGAACGAGGTACTGCCGCAAGCGCGCCAGGTCACCTCTGAGAATGCGCCAAGCATGATGACCCTGAAGGTTGATTCCGACAAAATCCGTGACATCATCGGGAAGGGCGGTGCTACTATTCGCTCTATCACCGAACAGTCCGGTGCGACAGTTGACGTCGAAGATGACGGCACGGTGCGTATTTTTGGTCCGGATCAGGCTTCGCGTGATGCAGCTGTCGCCATGGTTGAGGAAATCACTGCAGAGGCTGAAGTCGGTGCGGTATATACCGGTACGGTGGCACGCATCGTGGACTTCGGTGCTTTTGTCAATATCCTGCCCGGTAAGGACGGACTGGTGCACATCTCCCAGATCGCCAATGAGCGGGTGGAGAATGTGACAGACCATCTGAGCGAAGGCGAGGAGGTGCGGGTGAAAGTGTTGGACGTAGACCAGCGCGGCCGTATCAAGCTCTCTATCAAGGAGCTGCTTGAGGACGAGGCGCCTGCCGGTAATACGGCGGAAGCCGCCGAGTAAGGCACGGCTTCAATCCCGCAAAGGTCAGGGGAGGGTCCGTCAGGACCCTCCCTTTTTTTCGTCTGAAAAAAAGGTTATGGCTAAGCCGGGAGTCTTCCTGAGGCCGTTTTTATCTGCTGCCTCGGGTCGGGTGCCCGAGGTTGCGGGTGTTCCAGCAAGGTTGCGCGATGGGCGCATTTTTTTACGCCCGCTGCGTTTCATTCCAGCACGTTTATCGGGTCGGTCCACAGACTCAGGATGGTCTATTAGCCACCAGGTTTTCCACCACTGAAGGGTCTGCCAATGTGCTGGTATCGCCCAGGCTGTCCAGTTCGTTCTCGGCTATCTTGCGCAGTATTCTGCGCATGATTTTACCGGAGCGCGTTTTCGGCAGCCCGGGCGCCCACTGAATAATATCGGGTTTGGCAATGGGGCCGATTGCCTGCACACACAGGGCGATCAGTTCCTCTCGCAGGGTATCGCTGGGTTCTGTACCCTGCATCGGTGTCACATAAGCGTAGATGCCCTGCCCCTTGATGTCGTGGGGAAAGCCGACAACGGCGGCCTCTGCGATTTCGTCGTGCAGCACCAGCGCGCTTTCTACCTCCGCCGTGCCCATACGATGTCCGGACACGTTGAGTACGTCGTCCACCCGCCCCGTGATCCAGTAATAGCCGTCCTCGTCGCGTCTCGCGCCGTCACCGGTGAAATAGTAGCCGGGATATTGGCTGAAATAAGTATCTATCATGCGCTGATGATCACCATAGACGGAGCGAATCTGGCCGGGCCAGGATGATTTTATGACCAGGTAGCCAGCGCCAGCGCCCTCAATCTGCTCGCCCTGTTCATTGAGCAGTGCAAGCTCCACGCCGAAGAACGGGCGCGAGGCGGAGCCGGGTTTCAAGTCCGTCGCGCCGGGCAGGGGGGTGATCATATGTCCCCCCGTCTCGGTTTGCCACCAGGTATCTACAATCGGGCAGCGCTGCTCGCCCACCACGTTGTAGTACCACTCCCACGCCTCTGGATTGATGGGTTCACCCACTGTGCCCAGCAATTTCAGCGAGGCTCTGGAGCAGCGCGTGACAGGCTCGTCGCCCAGAGCTTGCAGAGCGCGTATGGCAGTGGGCGCGGTGTAAAAGATATTCACCTTGTGCTTGTCTATAACCTCCCAGCAGCGTGCCGCATCCGGATACGTGGGGACGCCCTCGAACATCATGGAAATGGCGCCGTTGGCGAGCGGGCCATAAAGTATATAGGTGTGGCCTGTAACCCATCCCACGTCCGCAGTGCACCAATAGATATCGCCATCGCGGTAGTCAAACGTGTACTTAAAGGTCATGGCGGCCTGCAGCAGGTAACCGCCAGTGGTGTGAAGGACGCCCTTGGGTTTGCCGGTGGAGCCCGAGGTATAGAGAATGAATAGCGGGTCTTCCGACCCCATGGGCTCGGCCGCGCACTCCGTGTCTGCGCCGGATACAAGATCGTGATACCAGGCGTCACGCCCGTCGCGCCAGGCGATGTTGCCGCCCGTGCGTTTTACCACCAGGCATGTGTGTACGTTGGGGCACGCCGAAAGTGCTTTGTCCGCATTTGCTTTCAGAGGAATATTTTTTCCGCCGCGCACGCCCTCGTCGGCGGTGATCAGGGTCTGGCAATCGGAGTCAAGGATGCGGTCTTTCAATGCCTCGGGTGAAAAACCCCCGAATACCACTGAGTGGACCGCGCCGATGCGGGTGCAGGCCAGCATGGCATAGGCAGCCTCGGGAATCATTGGCATATAGATACATACCCGGTCGCCCTTGCGCACACCTCGTGATTTCAAAACATTGGCGAGTCGGCAAACATGGTCTTTCAGTTCGGCATAAGTAATACGTTGGTCATCGCCAGGGTCGTCTCCTTCCCAGATTAATGCCGTCTGGCTGGCGCGGCGTGGCAGGTGCCTGTCGATACAGTTGTAGCTGACGTTCAGTTTGCCTCCGCTGAACCATTCAGCGACGCCCGCAACGAAATCGTAATTGCGCACGCTGTCCCATGGCTTGTCCCAGGTAAGGAACTCGGTCGCCATCTCTGCCCAGAAGCTGTCTGGATCGGCTAAAGAGCGTTGGTACAACGCTTGATAACTGTCGGCATTAATGTGTGCATCGCGGAAATTGTCGGGCACGGGGCGGGTGGTGGATTCAGACATGGTGCCCTTTCCTTATCTCGTTACTTGGTACAAAGATGATACTTTGCGCGGGACGTGTTGCAACCTTGATGGCGAAAAAGCCAGGTGGTGTTGATGCGCAATAAGTGCTGCGATGCCAGACCCGTGGGGGTGGCGCGGCGGGAAGCGGATAAGAATCGGCCCGTCTAGCGGCCGTCTGCGAGCATGCCCCAATCGGAAATCGGGTTGAGGACGAGCCGGACGTTATCAATCAAACGGGTCTCACCCAGCCGGGCGGCGGCGAGAATAGCCACCTCCTCGGTGCTATCTGTAACCGCCTTCAGAGTGCGTGCGTCGCGCACGGTGAAGTAGTCGGTTTCAAACCCGGCCTGCAGCAAGCGCAGTCGCGCGTGGGATTCCAGTTGCAAGAAATTATCGAACCCGCAGGCGATGGCCTCGCGGCACTCATTGAGGGTCTGATTCAGTGTTGGCGCAATCCGGCGGTGT
>CAJQQW010000041.1 GCA_905480565.1 uncultured Halioglobus sp.
AAAGGCCGTCATCGTTGCTGGCGCCAACCAGCTGGACAAGATAATCATTACCTTCCGACCGACCTAACGACTTGTCTATCAGCCCCGCTTTCAGCGCCGTCTGCCCTGCATCACCGCCCTGCTGACGCAGTAGATCCGGCAGGTTATTGACGTAGACCCCCACTGCTCCCTCGGTCAGGTTGCGCTGCAACTCAACGGTAGACGTGTATTGCTGCCACAGGTCTCCCAACCAGCGAGCCGTAAGCGCTTTCACCGGCTCGGACATATCATCACGCAAAAAGGGCTCGACGTAGGATTTCTGCTCCCCCGCTCGAAAAACGTGTACATTGATTGAGAGCTTGTCCAGCGCCTCACGAAAGTAATTACGATAACTGCTGAAACCCTCAAGCGCGACACCGCCAAGGGGATGAGCAATCACTGTATCCGCATAACTCGCCAGCAAATACTGATCCTGAGTGTAGTAGTCGCCAAGCGCGATTATGGGTTTACCCGTTTCCCGGAAAGCCTCCAGCGCGGGAGTAATCTCCTGTGTCTTGCTGATCCCGAGATACACGAGGGAATCCAGCTCCATAACAAGAGAATTAATCGCAGGGTCATCTGTAGCGTACTCAATAGACTCGATGATATCCCTGAGTAAGACCTCGTGCTGTTCTGGCGACGGCTCCGAAAGTAACGCCTGCAGTGGATTTACTGCCGTCTTCTGATCTACCACTGTGCCACTGATATTCAGCAATAATGCCGCCTTCTCCGGCAGGGGCTCAGGCCCGCCGCCCATGTAGACAAAATAGATCAGCGCCAGTAAGACCAGAAACAGAATATTGGCCATGGCGAGCCGAATACGTGTAATCGCCGTCCAGATTCCCGCGACTATTCGGCGCAACAATGAAGGTTTACTCATGACTCTATCTCCAAATCGGCTCAGGCGCCGCGCAACGCTCTGGCCCGCCAACGCACGTACATCATGGCGGCAATAAACAGTACCACAACACCCACTAATCCGCTGATCACAACCGGGCTATCGGGTTCAGCAAAAATTCGCTGCACAAGTATCAGAAAATAACCAAGGCAGACAAAACATAACCAGATGAGAGTACGCAACCTGTCCTTGAGCATCCCGGGTAAAAAAATCAGCAAGGGTAACAACTTCACCAGCCAGATAAACCAGGGCGCCTGATGTAAATAAGCATCCAGCGACTGCTGCAGCAACAAGCCGACGTATGCCGCCCACATAAAGCGACTGGCGACACTACATAAGCGTTCACTCATTCCGTGACCCTCAATGCCAAACCCGCCACACGCTGCCCCAGTGCTCGACACAACCCCGCCTCCACGTCATCCAGTTCGCGTCGATTATCGGCGCCGCCCCAATGAGATGCACCGTAGGGAGTGCCTCCCGAGGTTGTGGTCATCAATCCGCTTTCACTGTAGGGAATGCCCGTAATGATCATGCCATGATGGAGTAGAGGCAACATCATGCTGAGCAGCGTCGACTCCTGACCACCGTGCATGCTGGAGGTAGAGCTGAACACCGCCGCTGGCTTGTCAATGAGCGCACCGCTGAGCCATAAAGCAGATGTTTGATCGATAAAATACTTCAGCGGGGCGGCCATGTTACCCAGGCGCGTCGGACTTCCCAGCACAAGTCCGGAACAACCGGAAAGGTCCTCGGGCTCGCAATACAAGGGGCCTGTTTCGGGTATTTCTGCTTCCGTCTTTTCATTACTGGCGGACACCGGAGGCACCGTTCTCAAGCGTGCCGACATGCCTTCGACGAGCTCGACCCCTCGCGCCACCTGTTGCGCCATCGTCGCCGTAGATCCATTGCGGGAGTAATAAAGCACCAGCACATACGCGTCGGCCATCAACCGATCAACGCCAGAACATTTTCCGGTGGCCGGCCCAGCACAGCCTTCGCGCCTTTTACGACGATAGGACGCTCAATCAGTTTGGGATACTTGACCATAGCCGCCACGATATCCGCCTCGACCGACTCCTTGCCCAGCCCGCTGGCTTTATAGTCAGCCTCACCCCGCCTCACCAGTTCTCCTGCGCTGATATTCAGCTTCTTCAGTAAACCCTTGATCTCGCTCGCATCTGGAGGTGTCTCAAGATAAAGCACGACACTCGGGCTCACATCGTTTTCCTCTAGCAGCGCGAGTGTTGTGCGCGACTTTGAACACCGGGGATTATGGTAAATGGTAACGTCAGCCATGCAAGACCTCTGATCAATATTAACAGGACGTGAAGTATACCAAAAATGCAGCAGACGCAGCGCCTGAAAGCGGAATGCATGCGATTCAACCCGTGCAGCAGCCACCCGCTTCATGCCATACTATTGGCATGAAGCCTATCTCGATAATACGCGAAATCTGGCGTCGGATAACTTACCTCATTGGTCGATTCGCCGCGGATCGCTGTTCAGAGAACGCAGCTGCACTGACCTATATGAGTCTGTTCGCACTGGTCCCGCTCCTGACTGTGCTCTACACCATGGCCTCTGCTATCCCTGCATTCCAGGGCGCCGAAAGCCAGATGCAAACGCTTCTGTTCAAACACATGGTGCCGCAGAGCAGCGCAGAGATTGAAAGCTATCTGGAAAACTTTTCACAACAGGCAAAAAACCTGACCGGACCGGGAGTTGCCTTTCTGCTGGTCACCGCGGTACTCATGCTACGCAATATTGAAAAAGCCTTTAATCAGATATGGCGTGCGAGAGAAAATCGCAGCCCACTGTCCAGTTTTCTGTTGTATTGGGCTGTGCTGACATTGGCGCCGATTTTGATCGGTCTGGCGTTGGCGATGAGCACCTATCTATCCTCATTCACGGACACCCTCGCGTCTTATGATATTTTTGGCGCCCGGGCAGCGCTGTTGCGCATAACGCCACTGCTATTATCCACTATGGGCTTTAGCCTGATGTACGCCGCTGTACCTAACTGCCGCGTGCCATTCAGGCACGTCATGATAGGCGGTTTTATTGTGGCACTGGTTTTTCATGCGGCCCGCAGCCTGTTTACCCAACTGGTTGCCCAATCCAGTATTACGTTCATCTATGGGGCATTCGCGGCGGTTCCCCTGTTTTTGCTCTGGATTTATCTGTCTTGGAATATCGTCTTGATGGGCGGCATTCTGGTGCACAGCCTGTCTGCCTACCAGAGTCGCGAACAGGCCGAGCGACCCATCGTCATGAAGGCGCTCCAGGTACTGCACTTATTCTGGCAAAAACAGCTGAGCGGTGATGCGGTACGCGAGCTCGAATTGCTCAATAACAAGCACGAAATCGTGCGCGGACTAGACAGTGAAACATGGGGGACAATACGCAATATTCTCCTCGATCAGCGCATCATCACTCAAAATGACAAGGGCCATTATCTGCTCAGCCGGGATCTCAATACCGTATCTTTCTGGCAATTAAAGGAGTGGATCGAAGGCGAACTATCCCTTGATCAGCAGTTTGGCCAGGAAACAGATGGGTGGCTTGGCGCAGCAGAAGGACTGCTGGTTGCGGAACAAAAAGACCAGAGAACGTTGCTGTCTGACAGCCTTGTGGTTATCTTTCAAAAATGAGGTGCGCGGCGGCCACACTCTTGCTGACACTGCTCACAGCCTGCGCGGACAAAGGCGGGGCACCCGCCCCTGAGCTGGACGAATTGCGGGGACAGTGGGTCGTTATTACTACTGGGCCCAGTGGTGCAAACCCTGCATTGAAGAGATTCCGGAATTGAACGCACTGAACGAGGCGTATGACACGGTGACCGTACTCGGCGTCAACTATGATGGCGCGACCGGCGCTGACCTCGACGCTCAGACCCGGTCGCTGGGCGTTAACTTTCCCACACTTGAGAATGACCCGTCCGGCCAATTGGGCATCCCGCGACCCGTAGCGCTGCCAACTACGCTGATTTTGTCCCCCCGCGGGGAGCTGAAAGAAACCCTGCTGGGGCCACAAACACTGGACTCCCTGTCGCTGGCAACAGAACAGACCGTTATAAGCGACAAAAAATAAAAAAACCGGCCATAAAAAGGCCGGCCTGCAGGGGCAACTGCCCTCGCTTAATGGTGCGTGACCTGGATGGAATCCAGTTCGGCCTATCCGCTACACCAGCTCATTGCAGCATTCGTGGGCAGCGGCTGCCGTATAATTATGACTCCGCCCCCCGCGCAAAGTTCACTCCTGACGCAAATTATCCTGCGATCTCACGATTGAACCCCCGATATGGACACTGCCTGTCATCGGGGCTAGTCTGTCAACACACTTTGACGTGCGGAATACGGCTCACAATGACAAAACTTTATCAAAACAACGCAGAGACTATCGGTGGCACACCCCTGGTCAAAATAAATCACATCAGCGATGGCAACATCTACGGCAAGCTGGAGAATCGCAACCCCGCTATGTCGGTGAAATGTCGCATCGGCGCCAGCATGGTCGCCGCAGCAGAAAAAGACGGCAGCCTCAAGCCTGGTATGACGATCGTCGAACCTACCAGCGGCAATACCGGGATTGCCCTGGCATTTGTGGCCGCCGCCCGAGGCTATAACTGCATCCTGACAATGCCCAATACAATGAGCCTTGAGCGTCGCATGCTAATGAAGTCATTGGGTGCCGAAATCATTCTCACTGATGGAGCCAAAGGCATCCCCGCCGCGATAGAACGGGCGGACACTATCACCAGCTCAGATCCGGGCAAGTACTGGGGCCCACACCAGTTCGAGAACCCGGCTAATCCGGCTATCCACGAACAGACTACGGGCCCCGAAATCTGGGATGATACGGAGGGTGACATCGATATTTTTGTGTCCGGCGTTGGAACCGGGGGCACCATCAGCGGCGTCGCCTCGTACCTAAAGAAAACGCGCAGCAAGAACGTGCTTTGCGTGGCAGTTGAGCCGGACACCACCACCATGATTACCGCCGCCAAAGCCGGTGAAGAACCCACCCATGCTCCGCACAAGATACAGGGTATTGGTGCAGGTTTTGTGCCGCAGAACTTGCAGCTTGACCTGGTCGACCAGGTTGAGCAGGTGTCGAGTGAAGAAGCCATGGAGTGGGCGCACAAACTGATGCAAAGAGAAGGTATCCTCGCGGGCATTTCCTCCGGCGCAGCCATGGCAGTCGCCCACCGACTGTCTCAGCAGGCGGAAAATAAAGGAAAGCTAATTGTCGCTATACTGCCGGATTCCGGCGAACGTTACCTCTCTACGGCCCTCTTCGCCGACAGCTTCTCCGATAACGAAAAGGTTCAGGCCACCATTACCTGAACACTATGTCTCCTGCGTGCGCGCAAGAAGCTCCTGCAGTTGCTGTTTGACAATCGGCCACTCCCGGTCGATTACGCTGTAGTACACCGAATCGCGCACGTGGTTACCCTGAACGATCATATGATTGCGCAGCACGCCCTCCCGCGTCGCACCCATTCGCTGCAGCGCCGTCTGTGAGCGCTTGTTACGCAGATCCGTCTTGAACTCTACCCGCACGCAGCCCAGCTGCTCGAAAGCATGAGTCAGCAACAGCAACTTTGTCTCTGTATTTAAAGCGGTACGCTGCCAGTCGCGGCCTAACCACGTCCAGCCAATCTCAAGACTGCGGTGCTCTGGCCTGATGTTCAGATAACGCGTGCTGCCGACCGCACGCCCCCGGCCAATTTCTACGATTGTGAAAGCGACCTGGTCGCTGGCTGACAGCGCCTCATCAATCCAGTGACGCGTATCTGCCAGATCGATAAAACACGGACGCGGCAGGTAGTCCCAGTCTCCCTGCTGCTGCCCGCGATTGTAAAGTCCTTGCGCATGGTCCGCATCCAGTGGAGCCAGGCGCACCAGGTGACCCGTAAGTACCACCGGACTAACCTGCATGACGACTCTCCCGTATACGAAAATCACTCATTAACTCACACTCCATTGCAACGATCGTCCTATGATAGTCAGGGGATAAGAACCGTGGAACCGCTGGTCTTGCGACCCTCCAGATCCCGATGCGCCTGTTGAACATCCTGCAGCGCATAGCGTTGATTGATCTCCACCATCAATTCGCCCGAGACAACACGCGAAAATACATCCTCCGATGACTTCTGCAGCTCCGCCTCACTGGCGGTATAGGTCAGCATCGTAGGTCTTGTTATAAACAGGGAACCCTTGTTGGCTAATATTTG
>CAJQQW010000042.1 GCA_905480565.1 uncultured Halioglobus sp.
TTTATCCACCGGCACATGTAATTGAAAACGAATGCTATCCTCTTCCACCAGATTGACAAGAATCTCGCTGCCGCCCGGCCAAGCAAAATAGAGTGAGAAGTGATCGCGCTTTTTACTGCGCTCCACCATGAGATAAAAGTCAGAAAGCTGCCCGGGAAAGACCGGGGTTGCCCGCAGTGCTCGAATAGTCAGGCCGGACAAGTTAGCGTAGGTATGCAGAATTGCAACAATAAAAAGCGTCATAAGAAGAAATGTCAGACCGTAACTCAAGTTGCTTTCGAAGTTAATCGCGGCTATCAACATGACCAAAAGACACAAGCTAAAGAACAAACCGATACGACTGGGGAAAATGAAAATACGTCGCTGATTAAGTGTTATTTTCCGGGCCGGGGGGATGCGCCGATTCACCCATTTTTCAAACCTTGCACGCAGACGATTCCTGTACTTGCGCTTCGCGCCCTTATGCGAGGAAAGGCCCACTGTAATACGCTCAGGTGCCGATGACGTCCACGTCGCGCAACAGCAGGTCGACAAGCCCGCCGCCATCCCCGGCGTAGTCACCACTGGGCGTTAATCGATGAGAAACAACTGCAGATAATACTTGCTGTACATCCTCGGGCACGACATGGCCACGATTGTTCATAGCTGCCCAAGTCTTCGCACAATCGAGCAGTGCCAGCGCGCCGCGTGGCGACAACCCGACCTCGAACTCCGGAGATTGGCGGGTGTGAGCGACCAGCCGCTGCAAATAGTCTAGCAAGTCGTCAGAGGCATGCACCTGGCTGACAGCCTGGCGAATCATGTCAAGCTGCTCAGGATCAATACATTGCCTGGGATTCCTGATTTCCTGCGCGGCACTGTGACGCCGCTCAAACATTTCTCGCTCCGCTTTGGGATGAGGATAGCCGAGCTCAAGACGCATCAAGAAACGATCCAGTTGTGACTCAGGCAGGGGATAGGTGCCAGACTGGTGGACAGGATTCTGTGTTGCAATAACAAAGAAAGGCTGCGGCAGCGGCCGGGTTTCACCCTCGACCGTGGCCTGCCCCTCCGCCATCGCCTCCAATAATGCGCTTTGTGTGCGCGGGGTTGCCCGATTAATCTCATCTGCCAGCAGAAGCTGAGTGAACACCGGGCCGGGGTGGAACGTAAATGTTGAGTCTTTGACATCAAAAATTGATACGCCGAGAATATCCGCCGGAAGCAGATCACTTGTGAATTGCACACGCGTCCAGGATAAACCCAGCACAGAGGCAAGGGCATGAGAGAGCGTCGTCTTACCCATCCCGGGCAAATCTTCAATGAGCAAGTGACCACGCGCAAACAAACAACACAGTGCAAGTCTGATTTGCGGCTCTTTACCAAGAAGAATTTGACCGATCTCGGAAACCGCTACATCAATTAACCCCTGAAGGCCCCGTGCGTTTCTGCTGACTATGGCGTCCTTGCGATGCATTTCACTAACCGGCTGATTGATATCCATTTTGACTCCGCTTATCTACCGACCCACTCCAGCCCTATTATAAAAGTGAATCCACCTCCGAGAGTACAGCAAGACAATTACTATATCTCACCTTCATGCCTCACGGTTGCAACGAGAAGATCCTACTCATTGAGCCGGTCAAAAGCCTGTCCACGCAAAGACCTGCAGTACAATCGCTCAAGCGCGCATTGCATCGAAACCGCGTTGCAAATCCGTTTTGAGATCCTCCACATGCTCAAGACCCACCGCGACTCGCACGAGATTCTCGCTAATACCTGCTTCTTGCCGCTGCTCAGGTGACAAGCGACCATGGGTCGTTGTCGCCGGGTGCACTATCGTTGTTTTTGCATCGCCCAAGTTAGCGGTGAGGGACATGATTTTAACGCCGTCAATAAACTGCCACGCTTGCTCGCGACCTCCACGAATGGTGAACGAAAGAACTCCTCCAAAAGCCGACTGCTGTCGAGCAGCAAGAGCGTGACCCGGATGATCCTCCAGGCCGGCATAGAATACTTTTTCGACGTCCGGCTGAGGTTGTAACCAGCGCGCTATATCTATCGCCGAACGGCTATGGGCTTCCATCCGTAGACGCAACGTCTCCAGTCCCTTGAGGAACACCCAGGCATTGAAAGCGCTCATGGTCGGCCCGCATGTACGAAGAAAAGTGACAATCTCCTGCATCATATCGGCGCTCCCCACCACAGCACCGCCGACGCAACGCCCTTGCCCGTCAAGATACTTTGTCGCTGAATGCACCACGATATCCGCACCCAATGCCAAAGGTCGCTGCAGTGCGGGTGTGCAAAAGCAGTTATCGACAACGAGTAACGCCCCATGCTCTTTCGCCAACTGAGCCATAGCCGGTATATCGGCAACTTCACACAGGGGATTGGACGGAGTCTCCAGAAAAAACATGGCGGTTTCAGTTCGAGCAGCATTTCTCCAACCAGCCGTATCAAGCAAAGGAACAAACGTCACAGCAACGCCAAATTTCTCCATATATCGGCTAAACAGGTTCACCGA
>CAJQQW010000043.1 GCA_905480565.1 uncultured Halioglobus sp.
AAAGAATAAGTCATAATTAAACGACTGCGCTCGCTTAACTCTCCCGGTTCCAGTGCGGCGAGGTCGAGTAACGCAACTAGTTCATTAATAAACACCTTGGTCGCCAGCAACTCCCCCGCAGTCGTTGCCTCGTGCCACGGAATGCCAGTAAGCCAGGCCAGTGGCGCAAGTACTTGACCGAATACACCGACTAACGTCAGAGGTTCGCCGCTTACAGGAACCACACCGAGGACTCGGTCAGTCAGGTAGACCAGCGCGACAAACACGATCAGCATGCCAATAATGTTGGCCAGCAGTCGCAGTCCTTCACCGGTACCCTTGACCAATGCGTCCATGCTGCCCCCGTAGGGTGACGTTAGGGATACTGAAGGGACTGGCGTATTTCTATCGGGGGGCAGCATGACTGCCGCAAGTAATATTGCAGCCGGTGCGCTGATCAGCGAGGCGACAAGAATATGACTGAGTGCAGTAGGAATGGTGCTACCGAGAATGCCTGCATACAGACCCAATACAGTGCCAGCCACGGTAGCCATGCCGCAGCTCATCAGCATAAATAGCTCGCTGTTAGACATGGTGCGCAAATGTGGTTTTATTAACAATGGCGATTCAACCATGCCGACAAAAACCGAACTGGCTCCGCCAACGCTGATGGCGCCACTAAGCCCCATGGATTTTTGCAGCAATCGTGCTAGCACACTGATGATGAGAGGGATGATGCGCCAATGCCACAAAAGCGCACTCAGCGCTGCAAATACGATAACAATGGGCAGGGCGCGAAATGCCAGAACGAAACTGTGCTGTGGGCCGGTTATCTGGAATGGACTTGGGCCACCCCCCAGAAACCCAAAAACCATGGCAGTCCCCTGCTGCGTGGCTGCTTCCAGCATGAGTACCATCTGGTTGATCAGCATCAAGGCGTTTTGCAGTGCAGGCACCTTGAGGAGTAGGGACGCTAGCAATAATTGCGCAAGCAGTCCGGCTATTACCAGTCGCAGCGGAAAGCGGCGACGATTACTGCTGGTAAGCCAAGCGAGGAGAACAATTAAGGGTAGGCCTAGCAGGGCCTGTGACATGGTGTAAGTCTCTTCCTGAGCACAAGCGTTGACGTTAGTGCAGGCACCCCCAAAAGTCTAGCCTCCTGCGAGGCGTTTCATCGGTTCCCGGTGTTCTAGATCAGTTTGATTTAGCATACGCGGAGCAGATGTTTGCGCAGCGCGCTTGTTGAGCGCAGGCTCGTAGTCCATTCTTTGGGTCTAAAATAAGATCGGAGCTCAAGCGATGCTATCGAAGTTTGACGATTATCCTATCCACCAGACCGCTGAGCCGGTTATCCATGCGGCGAGCAGCGACCGGTTTTTCTACGACCGTTATTGGTATAACGGCCACGCGCGGGATGGCAGTTTCTATTTTGGCGTAGGGATGTGCCGCTATGCCAATCTTGGCATCCTGGATTGTAGCCTGAGTCTCGCAATCGATGGTCATCAGTTCGCTTTTCATGGCTCCCGTCGCGCGCCCAGCGAGCCCACGGATACGTCTGTTGGGCCATTTGAGCTGCAAATCCTCGAACCTATGGGGCGGCACCGGGTAGTGATAGCTCCCAACGAAACTGGCATAGAGTGCGACATGGTCTTTACCCCGCGTACGGCGTGCATTGAGGAGGGGCGGCAGACCCTGCGCAATGAGCGGCATATTGTGATGGACGCTACGCGCCTGGATCAGTTCGGTTTTTGGTCTGGCTGGATCAGCTACGACGGTAAGCGTCTCGAGGTGAATGGTGAGACGACGTATGGCCTTAAAGATCGATCCTGGGGAATACGACCCGTGGGAGATGCTTACACAGGCGGTGCACCCCTGTCAGAATTTCAGGCGGTACATTTCTGTTGGGTTCCAATTCATTGGGAGAGCGAGTGCACACTCGCGGGATGGTTTGAGGACGAAACAGGTCATCAGTGGCATGCCGACCAGGCGCGATTGCCGCACTATGACAAGATGGGCGATATCCCCGGTACGCTGGACCCGGCCGCTCGCGTCTGGCAAGGCCGGGTTGACCATCGTATTCCGATGGTCCCAGGGACGCGTCGAGCGAGTTCCGCTGTGGTGACCATGAATGACCGTTCCGGAGAAAGCATGGAACTCCATCTGGAGCCTGTTATGGTTCATCGTATGAAGGGGCTGGGTTACCAGCACCCCGAGTGGGGGCATGGGAAGTGGCATGGTGAACTGGTGATTGCCGGTGAAAGCTGGAAAGACTCAGAGCTTGATCCACTTGCCTTGGAGAACATCCACGTTCAGCAGATAGTCAAGGCAAGGTGCGGCGACAACGTGGGATACGGTGTGTTGGAGCAGATGCATATTGGACCGTCCACAGCTTTTGGTTTCTCAGACTGGTTCGATGGAGGCCGCTAGCCGCTCTGGGCTGTTAAGTGAAACCTAAGGAAAAAGTAACGTTCGAATCGGGCGGGGGAGAGCAAAGATGTTGTTCAAATTCTTTAAGATACTGGTCTTGGTGGCTTCGATTATGGCGATTATAGCGCTTGCTGTAATTTGGCAGGTTGGTGCATGGAACCTGGTTTTTCCGTCTGCGCATCACGATACAGTTGCTCCGGAGCTGCCCCCCAATCTGACTTCCCCGGGAATACTTTTATTCACCAAGACCAATGGTTTTCGGCATCGAGACGGTATAACCAGTGGGGTAGCATTTCTGGAGTCCACTTCTCAAGAACAAGGGTGGGGTATCTTTCATACCGAGAATGGTGCGATATTTAACGAACGCGATCTGCAGCGATTTCAGGTTGTGGTCTTCCTGAATGCGTCGGGTGACATGCTGAGTGCGGAGCAGGAAGCTGCCTTTGAGGCTTGGTTGCAAAATGGCGGTGGCTGGTTGGGAGTGCACTCTGCAGGCGACAGTTCGCACGAGGAGTGGCAGTGGTATCGAGATAACTTAATAGGCGCGGACTTTACTGCGCATATCATGGGGCCTCAGTTCCAAACCGCGACGGTGCTGACAGAGAGTCATGGGCATCCGGTTGTGAAAGATATGCCCGATACCTGGCAGCACGAAGAGGAATGGTATTCGTGGGAGAAAAGCCCCAGGCCAGAGGGTTTTACGATTCTGGCCACCATTGACGAAGCGTCGTACCAGCCGGTCGAAAAATTCATGGGCAATGAGCGGGATTTAAGTATGGGAGATCACCCCGTCGTTTGGAGTAACTGCGTTGGCAAAGGCCGCAGTGTATATCTGACTATGGGGCATCAGGCGGAAGCTTTTGAGCAGCCGAATGTGCAAAGGCTGATCGTTAATTCTGTGCTTTGGCTGAGTGATGATGCAGGCGGTGCGTGTCTTACGCCAGACTAATAACCTTGGTTTCCAGAGGCTGGATATCTCCCTCGGGCAATTGGAAACGCCAGAATACAATGCCGTAAGA
>CAJQQW010000044.1 GCA_905480565.1 uncultured Halioglobus sp.
AAACGTAACATGGTCGGCAACAGAAAGTTCGTGGCAGAGGTCCCGTAGCGAGCGTTGCAGCGGACCGTCTCCGACGATAACCAGAGGGGTGCCGGGATGCTCCCGCAGTATTAGCGGTAGCGCTTTGATGAGGTACTCGACACCCTTCTTATCGACAAGTCGCCCGACAAACAGCAGGCCTTCCCGCGTGCAGGTGGCAGGTGGCGGAGTAAATTCTTGCTGTGAGTCGACGCCCATGGGTATGCAGTAGACAGCGTCAGTAGCCGTGAGCCCCGTCGCTATTGCTCGCTCTTTCATTGTCTCACTGACCACGGTCAGGGCGTCTACCCTGCGTGCGATCCATTTTTTCAAGCCCGTCATAAGCCGCCCTCTAAGCGCAAACAAATCACCTCCGTGGGAGGTCACTACAATCCGTGCGCGGGAGCCCGATAGCTCGCGGGCGAGCAGTGCGATCAGGCCTTGGGGAATAATCCAATGGGCGTGCACGATGTCGTAGTGGTTTTTGCGCAGCAGTTGTAAGACCATCAGCCCTTGTCCCAGCAGGAAGAATGGTATGAGCAGAAACAGCAACGGGTTTTTTTTCAGGTTGGGCAGAATGCCGCCCTCATAGGCCAGAGACTCGCCCGCTTCAAAGAAATATCGGTAGCGGAATACGGTGACCTCGCCGATCGCTTCCTCACAGAGCGCTCCCCTTGCGTGTGGCGCGACGACATGAACGCTGTGGTCACCGGCCAGATTCTGGCACAGATGTTCCACGAATCTGGGGTCTGTGTCATCCTTCCAGCGAGGAAACGTTGATGTGAGGACAAGGATGTTCATTGATTATTTTTCTTAACACCGGGCATTGAAAAGCGTTTACGCGCAGGACCTGTCGATCAACCGCGCGGTGCTTCCACCCTGCCGCGAAGGACGACCGTGGATACCGAAGTGATGTCGTAAGTCTGCATGGCGTCCCTGACTTTTCGCGTAATATTTTCGCTGTTAAGCCCGGTCCAGGTTAATTGGTCCGTATGGGTCCCGTGCTCTATGAAGGTATCCGGCAGCCCCAGATTGAGCGTCGGAGTTTTAATGCCCTTGGCCGCCAGCAGTTCATTGACCGCGCTACCGGCGCCACCTGCGATGGCATTTTCCTCCAAAGTAACCAGTAGCGTGTACCGTTCTGTCATTGCCAGTATCAGCGCTTCGTCCATCGGCTTTACCCAGCGCATGTCCACAACGGCAATATTTAATTCGTTGGCGGTGATTATTGCCTGGTCCAACAGGGTGCCGAAGTTCAGAATAGCGATCTGTTCTCCGTCACGTATTGGCTTTGCCTTACCGATGTCCAGTTGTTGCATGGTTTCCGCAATCTCTGCTCCGGGGCCGGTGCCCCGCGGATAGCGCACGGCGGCGGGGCCAGGATGCTGGTAGGCGGTGTAGAGCATTTGTCGGCATTCGTTTTCGTTGGAGGGCGCACCAATAACAATATTGGGGATGCAGCGCAGATAGCTCAGATCAAACGCACCGTGATGTGTTGGACCGTCCTGACCGACCAGTCCTGCCCGGTCGATGCCGAACGTGACATCGAGGTTCTGCAGTGCGATGTCGTGAATCAACTGGTCATAGCCGCGTTGCAAAAAGGTGGAGTAGATCGCCACCACGGGCTTTAGGCCGTCGCACGCCATGCCCGCAGCCAGTGTTAAGGCATGCTGTTCTGCGATTGCTACATCGTAGTAGCGTTCGGGAAAGCGTTCGGCGAACTCAACCATGCCTGAACCCTCGCACATGGCGGGAGTAATGCCCGCGAGGCGGTTGTCGCGCTCGGCCATGTCGCACAGCCATTGCCCGAAGACGGCCTGGTATTTGGGTCTTGCAGGTAATGCCGGTGTTACTGCCGCTTGTGGTCCCTTGGGCTTCGCTTCTATCTTGTTGATTGCGTGATAGCCTACGGGGTCGAGTTCGGCGGGCTCAAAGCCTTTGCCCTTCATAGTGCGGATATGGAGAAACTGCGGCCCATCAAGTTCTTTCATATTTTCCAGTGTTTGCACCAGGCCAGGCAGGTCGTGTCCATCCAGCGGGCCAATATAATTGAAGCCCAGTTCCTCGAAGAGTGTGCCGGGGGCAACCATGCCCTTCATGTGTTCCTCGGTGCGCTTCGCCAGCTCCCAGGCAGGACGTATTTTCTCCAGCAGCTTCTTCGAGCCTTCGCGCATACTGATATAGAATTTACTGGCCCAGATTTTGGCGAAGTAGGTTGCCAGCCCTCCCGTGTTGTGACCGATAGACATTTGGTTGTCATTGAGAATGACGAGCATGTTCGGCCGCTCGTGTCCGGCGTGAGCCAGGGCTTCAATTGCCATGCCGCCGGTGATAGCTCCATCGCCAATCACCGCGATAATCTTGCGTTGTATTTCCTGTTGCTTGGCCGCCAGCGCCATGCCCATGGCGGCCGAGATGCTGGTCGATGAATGACCGACGCCGAAGGTATCGTGGTCGCTCTCCGAGCGTTTCGGAAAGCCAGCCAGCCCCTCCGCTTGACGCATTGTGTGCATAAGGTCTTTACGGCCGGTGAGAATTTTGTGGGGATAGGTCTGGTGCCCCACATCCCACACAATGCGATCGTGTGGGGTGTTGTAGACATGGTGCAATGCAACGGTCAGTTCAACGACGCCGAGGCCTGCGCCGAAATGGCCTCCGGTTTGACCCACACTGTACAGCAGGTAGGCACGCAGCTCGTCGGCCAACTGCACCAACTCATCGGACTGCAGCGCTTGCACGGAGAAACCCTGCTCGATCCTGTCCAGGAGCGGCGTTGCAGCCGGAGTGAGTGGTATTTCAGAGAACATTCTTGCGATTCTA
Organism: uncultured Halioglobus sp.; assembly: GCA_905480565.1. Taxonomy (GTDB): domain Bacteria; phylum Pseudomonadota; class Gammaproteobacteria; order Pseudomonadales; family Halieaceae; genus Marimicrobium. Next base: position 2,839 of record CAJQQW010000044.1, read on the forward strand.
CCGTAAATTGGCCCAAAAGTAGCGTTTTTGCAGGTCCTTGAGTCCAGATGTCCTGTGGGTTTCTGCTATTTTTCGGGTGCTGCGCAGTGCGCCAAGAGGGCGTAAATAGTGCCGTTGTCAGGGTTTATGCGACACCCGTAGAGGGTGGCTTTGCGGCGCGTGCCGCCGATGGAGTGCAGTAAGTGGACAGCGCCGGATCGGCTTTTCGGCTCCGGTCGACCGCTGGCGCAGCATTCATAAGGATGCTGCTGACGGTGATAGGCGGCAGCGACGCCCGCGCTGATGCCTGTCAAAGCCTGTGCTAGGTGCAGACACCGCGGGCCATGCCATAAGGTATGCCGATGATGCGTGTGTTAGTCCTGCGCTTCCTTGAAGGAGTGAATCTGCCGCCGTTGTTTCTTGGTGGGGCGCTGAGCTGGACGGTCGAGCATGCCGCCTGCCGCCTTGCGCGCTTTGGCTTCTGCATGTCTTTTCTCGATGCTCTGCGGCGTTTCCTCATAAAGCCGTTGCGCGTCCGCTGCGCCCCGTCTCTGGTCGCTGAGGTCGCGAACTACAACAATTTTTTCATCCCACCCCTGACGTATCTTCAAGGTACAGCCCGCGGTAACTTCGCGGGACACCTTGACCCGCTGGCCGTCCATCTGCACCTTGCCACCGTCGATAGCCGCTTTAGCCAGACTGCGCGATTTGAAAAATCGCGCCGCCCAGAGCCATTTGTCGAGCCTGACCTTACGCTGTGATTCGTGGGATGCATTCATGGGTTGGATTCGTCGGGCATGATCTCGTCAAAATGGTGGATGCCCCGGAAGCGCGTGTCAATGCGCTTCTGGCGGCGGCTGTCTGGTTGCAGGAGTGTCAGTAAATGGGCAATGCCGTAATGCTGAGCGCTGGCCAGTATCTGTTCCGTATCATCAATTAGCAGTGTTCGCGTCGGGTCAAAGGGGTGCAGCGACTGCAAACGATGCCAGAACTGCTGCTCTTCCTTGGGGGCCTGCAGCTCGTGGGAGACCACGATCCGGTCGAACCACCGACGGATGTCAACGTTGTCCATCTTGATATCCAGTGTCTGGCGATGCGCATTGGTCACCATCACAACATCCCGCTCGCTGCGGTGCAGACGGGTAAGAAATTCCAAGGCAAAAGGACGAATGCT
>CAJQQW010000045.1 GCA_905480565.1 uncultured Halioglobus sp.
CTATGTGCTGCGCGATTGTACTGGTGCGCCTGACGTTCTTCTCATAGCGACCGGGTCGGAGGTACAGTTGGCGATGGATGCCTCTGATCAGTTAGCAGCTAACGGCAAGCAGGCTCGCGTTGTGTCCATGCCCTGCGCAGAGCTGTTTGAGCAGCAGGATGCGGCCTATCGGGAATCTGTGTTGCCCAGTGACGTGCTGCCCAGGGTTGCCATAGAAGCATTGCATGCAGATTATTGGTACAAATACGTGGGTCTGGACGGGCGCGTTGTGGGCATGACCACTTTTGGCGAATCTGCACCCGGCGGCGAGTTGATGCGTCACTTCGGGTTTACCCCTGAGAACGTGGTTGCCGTCGTTGAAGACCTTTTGTAGGACATCATTCTATGTTGCGCCTGGCGATTAACGGCTACGGCAGAATTGGGCGCAGCATCCTGCGCGCCCTTTACGAACGCGCGCCCGGCGAAAATATGCAAGTTGTCGCCATTAACGAACTCGCCGATGCGGGCACCATACTGCACCTTACGCGCTACGATTCTACCCATGGCAGGTTTCCGCTGCCGCTGGAAGGCGATCAACGCAGCTTGTTCGTGGGTGATGACATCATTGCATTGTTGAATCACGAGGATACGGAGGCTCTTCCCTGGGGAGACCTTGGAGTGGATATGGTGCTGGAGTGCAGTGGCGCTTTCTCGGATCGAGCCACGGCACAGCTTCATCTTGATCGTGGTGCGAAAAAAGTCCTGTTCTCTCAGCCTGCAGAGATCGACGTGGACGAAACTGTGGTCTTTGGGGTCAACCATAAAAAGCTGCTTTCGAGCCAGCGTATTGTGTCTAACGCGTCCTGTACCACCAATGCGATCGTGCCGGTAATTCAGGCTTTGGACGAGGCTGTCGGTATTGAAACAGGGACCATCACTACCATCCACTCGGCGATGAATGACCAGCCCGTGCTGGATGCATACCACCATACAGACCTGCGTAAGACCCGTGCCGCTTCACACTCGGTTATTCCCGTCGATACCGAGCTGGCGAAGGGAATCACGCGGCTCCTTCCGATGATGGAGGGCCGCTTTTCGGCACAGGCACTGCGGGTGCCTACGTTGAATGTTTCTGCGCTGGATTTAACCGTGGTGACAAGGGAACACACGGATATTGTCGCAATAAACCAGATTCTGAAGAACGCGTCACTGAGCGGATTTGATGGCGTGCTTGGCTATACCGAGGAGCTTCTGGCATCCTGTGACTTCAATCACGATCCCCGTTCGGGCATCGTCGATGCCAGTCAAACCCGGGTCAGCGGCGCGCGGCTGGTAAAAGTGTTGATCTGGTTTGACAACGAGTGGGGTTACGCCAACCGGATGTTGGATGTGGCGGGGTTCTGGCACGGGCTGGCCTGAGAATAATGCGCTGGGCCGGGTCTGCAAACGCTGTACCCGTAGGAACGAGAAAAAGCATATGACACTGAAAGTAAACGTGATGCGTGACCAGAGTCTGCGGGGCAAACGGGTGCTGATACGCGAGGACCTCAATGTGCCCATCAAGGCAGGAGTGGTCGCTAGCGATGCACGTTTGCGTGCGGCGCTGCCAACCATCAGACAGGCGGTGCAGGCAGGGGCGAAAGTCATACTGATGTCTCACCTCGGCCGTCCGGTAGAGGGCAAGTTCGACAGCCAGTTTTCACTGGCCCCGGTCGCGGATCACCTGTCTGGGCTGCTCAATCTGTCAGTTTCGCTGATTGGCGAATGGCGTGACGGCGTAGAGCTCGGCGACGGTGAAGTGGCGCTACTTGAGAACGTGCGCTTCAACCTAGGTGAGAAAAAAGATGACGAGTCGCTTGCAAAAGATTACGCGTCCCTGTGCGATATTTTTGTAATGGATGCTTTTGGTACCGCACACCGCGCACAGGCGTCCACCCATGGCGTGGCCCGGTTCGCGCCTTTGGCCTGTGCCGGTCCGCTACTGGAAGGCGAGCTGTTGGCCCTGGATCAGGCGCTTGCGAAGCCGGCGAGACCTATGGTGGCCATCGTCGGTGGGTCTAAAGTGTCCACCAAGTTAAAAGTGCTCGAGGCCCTGTCTGAAAAAGTGGATCAACTGATTGTGGGCGGCGGCATCGCCAATACATTTCTCGCCGCCAGCGGCAGCCCGGTAGGGCAGTCTCTATGCGAGCACGACCTGCTTGATACCGCACGCTCGCTCATGGCAAAGACCAATATTCCACTACCGAAGGATGTGATAACGGGGAAGGTTTTTGCAGAGGATACGCCGGCTAGCCTCAAGGCTGCGGAGGCAGTGGTCGACGATGACAGAATTTTTGATATCGGACCGGAGTCTGCGCGGCAATTCGCGGATATTGTTAAGGGGGCGGGCACCATTCTATGGAATGGGCCCGTCGGTGTTTTTGAATTCGAACAGTTCGCTCAGGGCACCAAGACACTGTCACTGGCGATTGCAGACAGCGATGCGTTTTCCCTGGCAGGGGGTGGCGATACCCTAGCGGCGATCGACCAATTTGAAATTGCCGACAAGATTTCCTACATCTCCACCGGCGGAGGAGCTTTCCTCGAGTATGTTGAGGGCAAAACTCTGCCTGCTGTTGCCGTACTGGAAGAGCGTGCCGGCCGTTGAGTCCGGTATCTGAAATAGTTTACTAGCGAGAGGAATATCCCATGCCATTAATCAGTTTGCGACAATTGCTGGACCATGCAGCAGAACACAACTACGGCGTGCCAGCTTTTAATGTCAACAATCTTGAGCAGACCCGAGCCATTATGGAGGCGGCCGATGCGACTAATTCACCTGTGATTATGCAGGCCAGTGCGGGCGCGAGAAAATACGCTGGTGCGCCTTTCCTGCGTGCGATGATGGAAGCAGCGATGAGCGAGTTTCCGCATATTCCCGTGGTGGTTCATCAGGACCACGGCGTTTCCGCCGGTGTATGCCAGCGCTCTATTCAACTGGGTTTCAGCTCCGTAATGATGGACGGTTCCCTGGGTGAGGATGGTAAAACCCCCATGGACTACGAGTATAACGTGGCTGTCACGCGCAGGGCCGTGGAGTTGTCGCACGCCTGCGGGGTATCAGTAGAGGGGGAACTTGGTTGCCTCGGTTCGCTCGAGACTGGTGAGGCGGGTGAGGAAGATGGTATCGGCGCGGAGGGCAAGCTTACTCATGATCAGATGTTGACGGACCCGGAAGAGGCGGCGGAGTTTGTAAAGGCCACTGAGGTAGATGCGCTGGCTATTGCCTGCGGCACGAGCCACGGCGCTTACAAATTTACGCGCCCTCCTACTGGCGATATTCTGGCCATCGACCGTATCAGGGAGATACACGCCCGTATTCCCGGGACACACCTTGTTATGCACGGCTCATCCGCGGTTCCACAGGACTGGCTTGCGATCATCAATGAGTATGGTGGTGAAATTCCTGAAACCTATGGTGTTCCTGTAGAGCAGGTGCAGGAGGGAATCCGCCACGGCGTGCGCAAGGTGAATATCGACACGGATCTGCGTTTGGCTTCTACTGGAGCGATTCGTCGCTTCATGGCCCAGAAC
>CAJQQW010000046.1 GCA_905480565.1 uncultured Halioglobus sp.
TTTCCCCATGCTGGCGCTGTTAACGGCAAGGTAGTCGTAGCTCGCCTGACGGTCAATTGTCTCGATCAGTTCGAGTTGAATCTCGAGTCCGCGGACTTTAGCTTGTCTGTACCTCTGCTCAGGATAAACGTGAACCTGAGCGCCGCCACTGTCCACTGCGTGCTGGTAGCGTAGGTCGTAGAGCATTCTCAGGGGCTCATGACACATGTACACACTTGGAGAGCATCGCACAAGATGTGTTGGCGGACCGTAGAGCAGATAAGCGTCGTGACGCTGCAGCGAGAATTCCCAGACTCTAGGAAGAATAAGCATGTCTTCCATGAGATCGAAATCGCGATCGGCTTTGTCTTCCTCAGTGGACAGCACAGGGAGGATGATAATATTGAGCTTTTCCCGATCGATGTTGAACTGATCGAGTAGGGAGTCCTCAACAATCGTCGAATACAGCGTAATTTCTGCTTTTTCCTGCCAGCGGCGCATACACTCAAGCAAGTAGATTTCTGCACCACCCAATTGGCTCATGCGGGTAGTGACAATTCCGATCTTCATGGCAGCTGGCTCTGTTTGAATGTGTATTCCGCGCGCTTCAATATGTCTATGGTGCCATGCATTACAGACACAGTGCCTCCTTGTTCCGCTTCTCTTGTATCTACTTCCTCGGAAGGCCGTCCGGCTAGCAAGATACTCTTGTTCACAATATAGCGCTCGAGTCTTTCCATTCGTCTGAAACGTGCAGAAAGAAAGCTGGAATTGTTGGCTGACCGCTTGAGATCTTCAGGGAAGAGGCGAAGCAGGTGCATGGCCTCGAACTCAAAAAAGCGTTCAATTCCGTATTCGGTGGGCACACAAAAATCGGGCACTATGTCGTATCCCCGCGCCATTCTCGATGATGTAAGTCTGTAGTACATGATTGGATTTAGGTATCGAAGGTAGAACTCAAAAAGTGATGCGGTAAGTAGTCGAAACTGTCTGTGCTTGATGTCGCTGTTACGTATGCTTGTTAAAATCCTATCAATATCGGCGGCATTTATAGAGCTGTCCATTATGTAGCAGGGTTCCTTGCCTTTTATGCCGCTGATTACTGCGCGTACTGCCGGTTCCCGCGGGGCTTCAGTAATCTGTTTATAGTCGGTCGAGCGCTCCCCCTGCTCGATAATTGGGTACTGATGTGAGGGAGCAGTTGCTTCTGTTCGCTCCAGGGCCCGGTGACAGGCTGCAAGGACAGAGGCTACGATTGCCCCAAGCGAGCCTTGGACTGGAATAGGATGAGCGGGGTCCAGTTTCAGAAGCTCGCGTTCTACCTTGTGGTGGGCCCTGACCAATGCCAGAGTCGGCTTGCGCTTACCAAACCGAATCGCGGCATGCAGATTGTTGTGAAAACCGTTGATGTACACCTGGATGGCTCGGCAAAGTGTCTCGAGTTCTCCCGGCGGCTCTGCCGCGTTGATGGGCGCGAGGACTGTTTCATCCCCCCACTCAATACGCCAGGCATAGGTTTCAGACAGCGGCGAACCAAGGCTACATGCAAGTCGAAAACCTTCGCGTGTATAGATGGGAAGTTCGCCTAGCATAGGGTAAAAGCGCCTGCAGTACCCGCCCCGCCGGCCAATATTAGCGAGCAAGTCGACGAGTGCTTCTTCGCCCAGGCCGTCCTCTACGATCACCACTACGTCGATATCGCTGAGACCTGGCGTATAGCTGCCATCCGCGTAACTGTTGCGTGTCAGGATGCTCACCAGCTCAGGCAATGGGCGCAATTCGTCGATCAGCTTCATGATCGCTTGATCATATACACTGCGATAGAGATCGTTTAGAGGCGCGTAATCGGCCGATCGCGCAAGAAGCTTTCTCAGCAATTCTGTAGGCGCACCAATGGATACGACGCCTTTCCGATTGATCATGCGTATGCGCTCAGCCCTGGCTTGTCTGCGATTGTGCGAAGGCCTTCAGTATCCTGCGATTTTCGTCGATATCATCAGAGAGCACGAATCGGTACGTGGTGGTATTGCGGAGCAGCTTGAGAGCCACGACCGAGCGACGCAGCACGGTCCCTACTTTAGAGATCGTCGTGAAGGGAGAGTGACCAAGCATAAACTCGAGTCCTTGGTAGAGGCCCACGCCCAGGATGGCGTCACGCAACAGGCTTTTGAATACTTTGTACTTGGGCACAGGGGTGATTGATGCCTCGCCATTCAGTACTCGAGTTGCGGCGAGGTAAATCGTGTCGGTAAGCGCTCTCTGCTCGAGTTGAGCCTCCCAGTATCGGGCATCGATGAAATGTTTAACCCCAAATTCCATGCGGTCAATACTGTAGATGTACTCGTCGGGAATAGTGGCCAGCCTGGTTTTGTCCAGTGTGCCCATTCGCAGTGCAAAGGGCAGTATACTCCCGTCCCTAGCCACGACAGGTTCGTCGTCGGAGATCAGCTTGAAGCCTTTTTCCTCGAGCATGGCCAAGGCCATGGTGGACTTTCCGCCTCCTGAGGGGATAGGCATGATAAACGCTTTGTTGCCATAGGAAACCGCCATTGCGTGCACTCTCAGCATGCCGTTGTTGTCGCAATACTGCCCGAATATAGAGAGCACCAGGAGATAGAATGCTTCCTGCAGGAAATTGTCGTCGGTACCATAGAGAGTGAACGAGGCACGTGATTTGTCCTCCACTGTGGCACCCTTGCCAAAATAGTCCACCAGCTTGATGTCACCACGGTCGTAAACTACGTTTCTGGGCGTCGAAAAACTTGCCTCCAACGTGGGAAACTCGCGGTAGGGCGGTACTTGGTTGCGCACGGTAATGACAATATCCGCCACATTACCTTCATGCAGGAACAGTTGGAATGGGCGGACTAACTTGGTCTGGAGTTCTTCGCTGGGCGCATCACAGTGAATTCGGTACCCGTGCAGGTTGATGACCATGGTGACACCCTTAAAAAGGAAGAGGTTAGCAAAATATAGGTGCCACGACTAACTCGTGTATCGCCAAGTGATACTAACAAGTTAAACCGCCCAAATTGCCAGAATCGGTGTATGAACATGGTACTGACAAATTAATTTGAAGTCATGGGCTGGCGCTTAACAAAAAGTCTTCAGGTAAGCAGATTTGCGTTATTCGATTACCTGAATAGCGCCCGGATATGCCCTCCCCTGGCAAAGTTTTTGATAAGTTTCAGATGAATTTTTAGTCTTTTTAAATCATTAGTTTATATAGCTTTTATTCTGTAAATAGGTGGGGCCTCCGGTACCATGATCCTTTTTCAGCGCTGCCCCTGTTGCATAAAAACCCTATCTCTGTAGACTTTTTGCTTGTAGCGGTTTCGGGACGTTTCTAGCCGCTTCAGCCAACGTTACAGACGGTATTGATTAATCCCACGGGATTAAGTGGAAATGCGGGCTTTCATACTGATGCAGGCGCACTTCAATGCCTAAGCTTGTAGACATTAAAACGGCCAAGGGACAGGACGCACTGTCTATCTCGTTAGAGAACGATGGCGAAATTCGAATCGCGAAGTAACGTAAAAATTTGTTGTTACAGAAAGGTAAATTGCCATGAAATTCATCTTAAAAACTTCTGTTTATTCCATCTTGGCTTTTGTAAGCCTAGCGAGCATGGCCACTGACTCAAGCGCTAATTTCGTGGAGTTTCAGGCTCCTGATATTGCGGTGTATGAGCAACAAGGTGAATTTAGCGGGATCTTTATACTCGAGCCGCTCGAGCTGGGAATGGCGGCTCCGATGAGCAGAGTCCTTAATCGAATTCTGAACAGAAACATGGAAGGCTTCGCCATCGTTAGAATGGTTTTGCCTGGAATCGATCGGTTGAGACAGAGCCCGAAGTCCACAATTGAGACAGGTAAGGAAATCGCTAACAACCTAAGTAAAGTTAGATTGAAGCAAGCGGTGATAGGTGCAAATAGTGAAACAGTCTTCCTTCTCGCGCGGGGACAAAATGTCATCACCGCAGGTGATATCGGCCGGTCCACGAATGCGTTCGAGGTCATGAATCCGGAACTAGTCATCGCAAACATTACTGACACATCGATTACCTTTGAGTTGGAATTGGATATCGAATTTGGCACCGGTAGAGTTTCATCGAGGGACAACAAACCATTGAATCCAAGACCAGGAGAGTTTGGAGTTACCGCCCAATTTAGCCCTGTGGAAAGCTTTGATATCCGTGCCGATAGTAAGGGCGAAAGCTATGATCGCCTGACAATCGACATTACAACGGACGGAAGCCGAGCGCCAGTTGACCTTCTCCGAGACATCACAGAGGCCATACTCAATAGTTTCGGGCCGCTTGGTGAGAGCCTTGAGATGAGATAGCACTCGAATTTCGCTTTCGCTTGCTTCTCCCTGTTTTCATGCACTCGATAACGTAGGTAAGGCTTTGGGGATCAGCAGAGAGCGCGCAAGACAGATTGAGAAGAAGGCATCTGTAGCCTTCAGCTTCTACAGTGCTGCCAGGCTTATTATGGTTAGCGATCTGAATCGCACTATGCAGCGTAACAAAGGAGGCGTCATATGAAGAGAAGACAAGCTGTGCAAGCCGGTGTTGCGACGTTAGTATTGGGCACAGCGGGCACACCTCTGCTTGGAACCGCTGCGCATAAACCCACTGACTCAGAGCCCCTTGCTATGACAGACTCAAACTTGATCAACTCCATAGACTCGATTTTTGGTGAACATATGGACGCCGAATTAGCGGGTGACCTGGATAAAACGTTGGCGACAATGTCGGAGAATCCGCACATTGTGAATGTTGCCTCCATGGTGGGGGGCCAGGGGCCTGACGGTGTTAGAGCTTTTTATGCAAATCGGCTAATCGGCCAGTTCTTCCC
>CAJQQW010000047.1 GCA_905480565.1 uncultured Halioglobus sp.
CAGACTTGCCAGCATGGCAGCCAAAGCCAATGGCTGCATTTTTTGCTGGTATTCTACGCCACGCGAAAAGTGGCGCTGACTGAGGTGGGCGATTTCGTGAGCCAGCACAGTCGCCAGCTCATCTTCCGTCTCGGCATAAAGTAGCAAACCGTTGTGCACCCCGATCACACCGCCAGGCACTGCAAACGCGTTAATCGTAGGACTGTCGACAACGACCAGGTCAATACGACGATCCTCCAACTGGCTATGACTGGCAAGCTCGAAAATCAGGTTTTCGAGATATTCGAACAACACGGGGTCCTCAACGGTAGGGACCTGGCGGCGAAACATACGCAACCACGCTTGACCCAACTGTCGCTCGTATTCGGAAGAAAACAGACTGGTACTCGACTCACCCAGATTGGGCAACTTAAGCCCCTCCGTATTGGCAACGACGAGTCCGCTGTGGCAGAGCGTCAAGGTCGCAATAAAAATCCAATGCTTCACGAATGGCACCAGCCTGATAAGCCTGCATAAAGGAGAGCCCTCCCGAGGGATCCCGCTGCGCAATAGTGTACGCGATAGACGGTGATCACGTGAGCATGCAAACGCGAAACGTGTCGATCTTGCAGTGGTAAAACCCGGGGCCGGCATTGCTGCATACCCCTGTAAGCGCCTGACCGTTTCCATTGTTCGCTGCCCTGCAAGGCTCACACCGTATCATCGACTCCCTGGGCAGAATGGCATACAATTTCTGCGGTTTCTAAGAAAAATGAAAGATTTATGGGTACACCAGACGCCCCCCTCGCCGCACTAGAGGCCCGAGATTCCCTTACCGACTGCGCAACTCTGGGCAGCCGCATTGAATCGTTTCGTATGCGTGAGCCGGCGGCCAAACCGAAACTGCTCATCGACAGGCGCGGCGCAACCCCTCCGGAGAGCTCGGCGCAGATTCCCGAGATAGGCGCCAATGAGCTTACGGCTAGCGTATTGCGCGAGGCAATTGCGGGACACGGCGCCCTGATTGTAAGAAACCTGTTTTCCAGGCAGTCAACAGAGATCATGCGCCTGGCCACTGACAAGGTGATCGACGCCTGCGCGGATGCCGACAGCGCGCCACCGCCAGGCACCTATTTCAACCCCCCTGATAACCTGCGATCCATCATGCCCAACAAGGACCGGGAACTGGGCAATACGCGCAACTTCCACCGTGAATCCGGTTCCGCCATGTGCGTGGAGGCGCCCAGCGTGGCGGAATCGCTGCTGCAACTCTACGAGCACTATGGTCTGAAGGAACTGGTGAAAGAGTACCTTGGAGAACCGCCCTGCCTGACCGTGAAGAAGTGGGTTTTACGGCGATCCATGCTACCCGTCGCCGAGGCGGGCTGGCATCAGGACGGGGCTTTCATGGGGACAGATATCAATAGTGTCAATATGTGGATACCGTTAAGTGGCTGCGGCGGCGAAACCGGCGCACCCGGTATGGATGTTATTCCATTGCGGCTCTACGATATTGTCTCCTCAGACGGCGCACAGTTTAACTGGTCAGTCAGCGATGAGCTGACAGGAAAGCTACAGCGAGACGGCCCACTCAACCCCGTTTTCAATGCAGGGGATGCTTTTTTCTTTGATCATTTCTACCTTCACCGGACGCAGTACCGTGCCGACTTCAGTCGGTTACGATACGCCGTTGAAACGTGGTTTTTCGGAGAGACTGCCTTTCCCAAGAACCAGATACCCCTGGCCTGGTAGCAGTGCCTGTTATGTGCGAAAACGCAGTGCGTCGGGCCAGCTAATCGCCCCCATCAGCGGCACGGGCTTCCTTGCGCCGGGTAAGGGCGATGTTGTAGGCCAGTGTCTGCTCATATGCTTCGTCGACATGATCCGCCGGCAGCGCATGTAACACTTCATCCCAGGGCACCACGTCAAAAGACTTGTCACGCCAGTAATACTTCAGCGCGTCTGACTGCCAGTCGCGGTATATCTCCTCCCAACTGACGCGGTCAAAGTGCGGCTTCAGGCAACCCTCAGTGAGAGCCTCGCCCTCCATTTGGTAGCGGAAATCCACCGACAGTCGCATCGTTTCCAGAGTGTGGTTCTCCATCGCCTTATGGACAGTCAGGGAAGGAAATAAAAGCACGTCCCCGGCCTTGAAGTCTGCACCGACCCAGCGACAGCCCTTGACCTCTTCACTGAGAACAGCCGCGCGGTTTCCAGCACCGAGGTGAAATTTCAGTGGCAACAGGCCAAACTTATGAGACCCCTCCAGAACAGCCAGTGAACCACTTTCAATGTCACAATCGGCCAGCGGCATCCAGGCGGCTGTCAGTTTGGGCGTGCCCTGATTATTCGGAAAATCCTGATGAGGCGGGGTGGCAAGCTCTGGACTATCCGGGAATACAAGCCTGACAATGCTGAGCGGATGGGGAAAGGCGGTGTCACCCAGCGCCTGTCGCATGACATCCAGCAAGCGGGGTTCGTGGGCCATACTGTGCAATGCTTCCAGTTTCACTATACGGTCATGGGCCATGAAAAACTTGGGCTGCCCTTCACGCCGAGGACGACAAATCGCCCGGGCCTGCAACCGTCGCTCACCGTCCTCTATCCAGCCCTCGTCCGCCAGAATTTTAGTGATATCGTCCCGCAGTGAACGCAACCGCTCTGTGGGAATAATATCCCTGAAGAACTGGTAGCCGTCCTTGTCGAGTCGTTCTCGCACTGCGCCCGGTTCACCGAGGAGCTCATTGGCCTCGTACATGGGCTGGGGGTCGACCTTGTCAGCCAACAGAGGCATGGCGACGACACGCAGTTCAATCAAGCGCTGCATCAATGCCTCATCGCCGCTGCTACGCGCCACGCTTTGCAGCAACGCAATGGCCGCCTCATAGTCTCCCGCACCAGTCAATTCATCCACTCGGGCGAGCTCGCCACGGTAGCGCTCGATCACCGCCGGGTCAGCAGCAGGTGTTTCACTGGTCATAGCCACTCCTTGTCGCAACGCATGCGTGCCGCCGTGGCAATGACTTCGCAAGGTGACCGTAATAGTGCGTTGTTCGCATTCCGATATAGCCAATCATCACAGCAGACCCCGACTAAAACACCACCGGTTGCTGTTTATGTGGAGCGGTAGAGCCAGCAAAAAACCAGGTTTCTACTGCGTAGCGATTTTTCGTATGGTTCAGCCCAAAGCCCGTGCGATGGAGGTTGTAATGATCGAAGAACAGGGCATCTCCCGCATTAAAGCGGGGACACAACACCGGGCTGGTCAATGCGATCTCATCGACCAGATCCTGACCAACAGTCCAGTCAAATGGCGAGCCGCGGGTGCCGGTCTCGTGAATCTTGCGCTCTCCCCCAGCCACAATTTCAAGCCCGGGCGCATCCGCATCACCCCCGCAATCGGTCAGCGCAATCCACAGATTGGCGGTACGAATAGTGGAGGCGTCGCCCAGAAAATAGCCATCCTGGTGCCACCCCGAAGAGGCTCCATTATTTGGCGCAGCACAGCGTACTACCCACTTACGCACTGACAAAACGGCTTCCTCGTCAAAATACCCACGCAAAAGACCGGGCAGACCGATTTCCCGATAAAACTCGATTAGCTGAAACGTGGTTGGCGGACTATCAACACTCCAGGCGGAGCCGATGGTGGTATAGCGCTGGCCGCCGCGGAACTGGGTGGGCCCACCGCGCACATTTTCCGATCGGTGATACCAGGGATTCTTGTCTGCGCCCGGCACCTCGTCGGACGCTTCCATGCGTGCCAACAGCACACGGTCGATATTCTCACGCATGGATTCGATGCGCTGCTCGCCCATCAGGCCGCGCACAATAAGTCCGCCGCGCCCGAGTATGCCGGCTTTCAAGGCACCCACATCGAGCTCAGCCGCCTGTATATCGGGGAAGCCGGCCTCACCGTCGAATCGGCCATCGTGATGAGGCGGCCAATGATCATGCGGCTCGGGCCATTCCATCTCGGCATAGGCCCGGATGCGAAGGCTTACAAGACGCCGCGCCAGCTCGGGATCGTCAAAACGCCCGGCCTCCTCCAGGAAACTGATCGCGCCCCGGTAGTCGCCGCCATCGACGAGTTGATCCGCCTTCTGCAACAGTTCGTGTTCTCTGCCCATGCCTGTATCCTGCCCACTACGCAATGTGCTGTCAATTGACATGAGGGCATTCTCCAACGACCGGTTCATATCACTTTTATTTATAGTTATTAATGACTTATCAAGCAATAACGGATGCGGCAGCGGAGCTGTTCTGGATACTCCGCAGAACAATGGAACCCCCGCCAGAAGAACATACAATCCTCACCGATAGGAACCCGTCCTGCTCAATCTGCAACGAGATTCCGTATAGTCCTGAAGAGACAAGCTACCGGGGGATCAAGCGCAGTGACACCCCGACAGGGAGCGGAAAGCGGTGTGCAGGGCAACCGGCGATCCAAGGTCCGGTCGAGACTACTCCCCTTTGCCCTGGTCAGCCTTGCCCTGGCCACCTTTTTTGCCGCCTTTACGGCTCTGGCGCCAGAAAGTGGCCTGACGACGCGCCTCGAGGAAGTGTCCGGCATGCACGTAAAACTGCCGCAATCTCTTGATGTCCTCCTCGTCCTTTGAAAAGAGCAACTGAAGCAACGGCTCATCACTGGGCGCACCGCCCTCTTTGCGCATCACACCCAGACCGAACCCATGATTGAAGCGAAACACGTCCTCGTATTGCTCTTCCAGCTCCTCAAAGTATTTCCAGGCACCAAAATCCTTGATTTTCGCCATTACGTCGTGAAACAGAATAATGCCGCCCGGCTTCACCTTGGGATACCAGTTGGTGAAATCTTCCTGGATGGCTTCGTACGTATGCAAACCATCGATGTGCAGCAGATCTAAAGAGTTATCGTTAAAATGCTGCAGCGCTTCGTTGAAAAACATGCGCAGCAAATAGGTATTGCCACGGTAATGCTCACGAGCATGTTCAACTACTTCGTTATAGATGGAATCATCGTATGCGTCAGTATGCTCGTCACCCTCCCAGCAATCGATTCCGTAGGCGACACCATCGATATCGTGGTCCACCATGGACTGACAAAAGGTGAAGAAAGAGAGTCCGTTGTACACGCCCAATTCCGCTATCAACTCGGGTCGAATAGCCGCTACTAGATCGTAGGCAAAAGGCAGGTGGTCAACCCAGGTGCTAAATACCATACGTTTGGGTTCGAAGCCCTGCAGGGAAGGTGGGAAATAAATGTTATTGCTCATATAAACCTCGTGCTCTCTCAGTTATCTATTATCGAGGCCAAGTCATCTTGCGGCTTGGCCGAGTTTTGTACTCGTTCCAGAATCTTATCCGAAGAAAAGTGTATAAACTTCTGCGCTTCGCGCGGAAATTCGCCGAGGTAAATCGGATCGGTCTCCGGCGCCTTGTACTTCTCACCGCGAATAGAGAAATACTCCTTTTTTATCAGGTCGATCAGCGCTTCTCTGTCTTTCTCCGCTTCCCCGCCGGTGGTCGCGCCACCATGAAACTGATGGAAGCTACCCTCACCCGGCAATACGATATGCCGCGTGCCAGGATACTCCAGCGCGCGCTTGTAGGTATCGAGATTCACCAGACCACCACCGCGGGCCTCGAAACGCGCATCGAAGCCTCCCAACGTCCGCCAAAGCTTTGCCGACATGCTGATACAGTTGCTTTCACTCTGTGAAAGGAAAAAGCCCCACTTGCAGGACCCGGAGAAGCAGGCAATCTCGAACAGGCGGTAGCCATTATCGGGCCAGGCGATGCTTTGCATCAGCCTGCGCTCATGCTCCATGTCATACCCGCTACTGACAGCATTCTGCTGCAGCTCTTTGCCGAGGTGATAGCCAGGCACCGTCACAATCGCATTGTCCGCAAGGCGGTGCCCGAGAATGGTGTTCCTGACCACTCCCGGAGTCAGCAACCGCGCGCCGTCTATCATCACACAAATATGCTGTCCCCGTGCTCGCTCCAGCCCGTAGTTGATGGCGTGGATGGGTGTGGGCTTGTTTTCTTTACGCAGGTGATAGGACACATTTGGAGGCAGGGTCTGGAGAAACGTATCGGAGAGCGTGTTGGGCGATGCGTTCTCAACAATGAGGACCTCGTAGTCACCGGCACTCACGCCACGCTGATAACCGGGCAAGAGAGAACGAATAGTTATCTCCGCCTGCTGCGGCATGTCATAAGCGATCACCACATAACTGACAAGCGGAACACTCATTCCTGCGTTGGGTATGATGCGGCGGAAGCCCTGTGAGATTCGATCCAGCATTCAGCGTCCGGCGGTCAAAGCCCGGCCTTCTCTAACTTACGCAACAGCCGCTTTACTCTCCAAGGCAGCGGAGAGTCGCCAGAGCTGTCATTGTGTTTGAGTTCTGCGGTGTAAAATTTCTCCTTATTTTCACCGTGCGAAAAACCCATCTCATCGGCCACCCGGTGAATTTTTAAATCCAACACCGACTCCTCGTCATCAAAACACAATATAGGAAAGGGTTTGCGCTTATACTCGCGGTAGAGATTTCGGTTATATGCGTACCAAAGCTTTAATGATTCTTCGCGGGTCTTGCTACTGCGCTTGGCCAGCGACTTGGCCACCGCATTCGGGTGACGGTAAATACCGACAAACTCCAGCGCAGGGAAAATTGCTTTCCAGCCATCCAGCACCAGTAGCGCGCGAGGATCCTTAAAGCCGAAGCTGGCATCCTGTGCATGGGTGGCCAACAGTGTTTTAGCCGCCGCAAC
>CAJQQW010000048.1 GCA_905480565.1 uncultured Halioglobus sp.
AAAAATCACATTGTGATGAAGGTTTTGCCCGGTCTGCAACCCGGCGGTCCACTCGTAACCGTGGAAAGTGGTGAACGCGCAGTCACTGGAGCGGTCGTAGGCCTGTTCGGTGTCTGCACGAATGTCCCTCCAGGTATCAGCTGCCTTACCGAGGCAGGTTTCGTTGTTTTCGCCGCACGGCCCCAGCCTTTCTTTATAGCTCAGTCCCGCGGCCCCGAACGTGAGGAAAGACCACTGCGGGAGATACCGATGCACCAGACATACCGGGTGCCAGTAACCGTCTTCATCCGGCGAGGTGCAGATCCTGACTTCCCCCATAAAGGCAGCGTGATCGGTTACTGCAGTAAAATCCAGCGGGCGGTCGATGCGAATGGTGCGCATGGGCTGATCGTTTTCATCGTAAGGTTGTATCCCCATAGGCTTACCCATGGCGAAGCGGTAGGCATCAATGGGGCGATTGCGCGTGTCCTGTGTACTGGCATCGAAAGACCAGGCCGTGTGGACGTGCAGGTCTCCGAAGTGGGGTCGTCGCAAGGGGTCGTAGTCGGCGCAGGGTTCGCGTTCTTCTGTGCGGGAGAACGCCAATAAACCCGGCCTTTGCCCCTTGGGTGTCGCCGTTTTGTTCGCGCTGAACACGTCTTTTGGTGGCGGCGCGCTGGCGGCCGCGGAGACCGCTAGTTGTGTCGTGAGTAGGGCAGCCAAAACCGCGGTAATAGTGCGCTTGTGCATCAAGATACCCTCTTGAAGGTGACAATAATTGATCAAATGGTAATTTTACCGGGCCGCTGAATTGGTTGCGAGCCCACCCTTGTGTAGCGTTGGTATGAAGCCCTGCTTATTGGTATGGCTGTATCAGGGAGTGCTGTGTACCCGCAGGTCGATCAACCCGCTGGTTCGTATGAAGTATACAGCCTTTTTGCGCCCACCGGAGTGGATACTCAAACGGCCTGCTTCGAGCTACACTACACTGTGGAGGGCATATTGGCGGGCTCCTTCACGTGGCGCGTTCCCAGCTTCGGTTAAGACAGGCGACAGGAATTCAGGTGACAAGATTTTTTTTACTGCTAGTACTTTTTTTTGCTGCACCGGGGGCTGTGGCCGCCCCGGCTGGCGACACGGCGCAGAGCAATGCGGCCGCTGGTCAGCCGGACTGGAAGCTTGTGTATACGCGGCAGCCGCTTGCTACCAAGCCGGTACCCGGCGCACGCATAGACGACGCCGCCAACTGGCAGCATGCGACAGATGTAGGGCGTATTAATGGCGGTATCGCTGAGGCGGATATCGTTATCGATGACCTCAAGGGTAACGTCAAGGTTGTCTATAACTGCACGACCTCTGAAGAAATTTGTGTAGCCCACGAGGCACGTGTCAGTCCTGACGGTACCAAGATCGTGTATTCGGTGGGTGAGGGAGCGCGACTCGTCGAGGTGCAGTACCTCGGGGTCAAGATGGGTATTTATGATATCCCGCGGCTGCGATCTGCCCGCTTGTGGATCTATGATCTTGTGACGGGGGAGAACACCCCGATACCTCACCACCCGGCCAACGCTATCGATCGACAACCTGAGTGGCTGACCAACGACAAGATCGTGTTTGTCAGTAACCGGGGCAACACCTACCCGTTCAAGTTTCCCTGGCCTACACATCGCGGTACTGACCAGTATGGCCGCAATCGTTGTTTCAACCCGCCGGCCTGTCATTCTCAGGATTATGGTTACGACCTGTCTTCCCGCTCGTTGCAGTTGTGGACAATGAATATCGATGGCACCGACGCGAAGAACATCAGTCCCCATGAGAACATGGCACTGGCGCCCACGGTTATGAGCAATGGGGACATCGTCTATTCCTGCTGGAATGCCCACGAAAATAAAACCTACGATGCGTATACCCCGCGCGCGGGCACAGTCAAGAATAAGTGGTGGCTGTGTCGCACAGACGGCAATGGCGCAGATACCACGGTATTGCTCAATGGCCACAAGTCCCCCACGATCAAGACTCGAGATTTTTTGCCACGGGGCACCCACGGGGGAGAGGGGCGGTCCCAGTTGCGTGCATTGCGCTCTGCGGCGGAAATCTTTAAAGATCGCCTGGCGGTCACCAACTACTATCGAGCCAATCATGTGGGCAGTATGGGTATCATCTACGGTATGGATTACGGTGACCCCCATGTGGAAGGCTGCTCGCGTGAAAGCTGCCAGACAGACCCTTATGCTGCCAATAAGTGGCCCGGGAGTGGGCGCTACATCCCCAGCTCGTTTGTTGCACTCACCCCGTATGGCAACGACCAGGATATGGACGTGCGATTCAATGGCAAGGGTCAGGCACTGGGTAAGGCGGGTTATCCGGCGCCCCTGCCCGGTACGGATACCGAGTACATGATTACCCACGCCCGTGGCTCTTGTTATGAAATCACTCCTCTGGAGCAAGCGACCCGAAAGGCTATGGGCGGCGAACCCACATGCCAGAAGGCAATTTATCGGGTGAAGGTGCCGATGGTTATCGATCCTTTTGACAAGCGGCAGATGGAATTCATGGCCGGTGGGCCTGATTGGCAAGCGTTTGATGCGCGCGCTATCGCCACCTTCCAGCAGTTGCATGGTCAGCCCGCGCCTGACCGCCCGCCGCCGCTTGACCCGAATGCGGGGTGCTACTTGCAGGTGGTGGATGCACGCAAAGCAGAGTTGTATCCGAGCGCTAAACGCTACAGCTGGAAGAATAATCTTTATCAACAATGCGCGTTTCAGGGCTGCGCAGTGAATACAGAAAATCCTCGTTTTTATGCGAAGAATGTTGCCAATCTGGCAGTCCTGTTGCCGGAGATGTGGGATATTCGCTGGCAGGGGAAAGATAAAAAGGAGTACGAGGATACGATCAACAGTCTCGGCCACAAGTCGATTGCCTCCCTCGGTGCGCAGCCGCTGGAGGCCGACGGGTCGGTGAAAATGCGGGTGCCCTGCGATACGCCTCTCATTATGGC